>JBKPJP010000176.1:0-7468 GCA_046730735.1 Acidobacteriota bacterium
ATGCGGCGTTTACCGCGTGGTTCCCATTTGAAATGTTTGACCACATTGGTGACGTAGGTTTGTTTGCGATCGATGCCGGCGGCATCCAGTGCATCGTCGAAAAAACGGCCGGCTGGTCCGACAAAAGGTCTGCCTGAAAGATCTTCTTCGTTACCCGGTTGCTCGCCCACAAACATGACTTTTACGCGTCGCGCGCCCTCGCCGAAAACGGTTTGCGTGCCTGTTTTCCAGAGATCGCAGGCCTGGCAATGCGCCGCTGCACTTTTGAGTGAAGAAAGCGTTGGACGTGGAGGAATCAAATCCTCGGCCGGACTTTTGAAGGTTTTACTTCTCGGCATTCGCTATAGGTCATATAGGACCTGTATGGCGAGGATGCCGAGAAACGGTAACAAATCATGAAAGCCGCATTCTCAAAAGCTGAGCTCGAATCCGATATTGCCAGTCGTTTTGGCGATGTATTCAAGCTCCATGAAAAGACCACGGTCGAAACTCTCTCGACCGGTGTTGACGAAATTGACGCGCTGACCGGCGGATTGCCGCGTGGCGCCATCAGCGAGTTTTTTGGACCAGCTTCTTCAGGCCGCACCAGCCTGATGTATGCAATGCTTGCTTATGCAACTGCACACGAAGAAACCTGTGCCCTGGTCGATACTAACGACGTGTTTGCGCCAACAACAGCGGCTGCCGCGGGCATCGATTTCGAGCGACTGCTGTGGGTTCGTTGTGCCGGCAATCTCGAGCACGCATTCAAGGCCGCGGATCTTTTGTTACATGCAGGCGGGTTTGGTCTGGTGATTCTCGATCTGGGCGACGTCGCGGGGAAAGATGCGCGCCGCATTATCTCTTCGTGGTGGTACCGGTTCCGCCGCACGGTGGAAGATCGACCGACAGTGCTCACCGTAATCTCTGAAGAAGCATGCACCCGCTCATGTGCGGCACTGACCCTGGAATTGCAGGGAGCGGCGGAATGGTCGCGCGCCAACTCCGAGAAGAACAAGGTGTTGCCGATGCGAAAGCAGGCGCCGGCAATCCGGCCGTTGATTACCCCTGGAAATCTGCTGCGTCACAACGCAATCAAGGTAAGCCGCCAGCGTCCACTCTCCCCGTGGGTTAACGAGAGCCAGTTCAGGGCCGCGAACTTCTAGTCTTTGATTGACAGTATTCGCAAATTTTCGCTAATTTTCGCTTACTATGTTTGCCTGCATTTTTGCCCCACAGCTTCCGGCCGACCTCTCTCTGCCGGAGTTTGCCTACGGCTTCTCCCCTCTTGTTGAAGAAGTCAGGACGGGAACAGTCGTTATCGATGTCGATGGCTGTGAGTTGTTATTTGGTTCTCCTTATCAACTCGCTCGTGAAGTCTCTGAGCGCGCAAAAAAGTCCCACACAGAAGGTGGGCTCGAGAGTTCAGTCAGTGTCGCAATAGCTGCCAATCCGGATGCCGCGGTCCACGCGGCGAGTAACCTGCAAGGCATTACCTTCGTTTCACCAGGCGAGGAACTGACCTGCATCGGAGAGTTTCCTGTCGATGCCCTCGATTACTCGCTCATTAACCTCGAGAAAAAAGTTGTCAATGAAATCCTGGAAACATTGCGGCTCTGGGGCGTCCGCTCGTTTGCTGAGTTTGCCTCACTACCCGTCGCCGGTGTTTCCGAACGTTTGGGCCAGAACGGAATAAAACTTCAACAACTCGCAGCCGGCAAAACCGAGCGGCACCTGAAAGTCAAACAACCCGCACCTGTCTTTGCGCATTCGCTTGAACTCGAACATGCCATCACTGAGCTCGAGCCGCTCTCTTTTATTTTTGCGCGACTGCTGCATCAACTCTGCGCTGCTTTGAACGCTTACGCCCTCGCGACGAATGAGGTGAGCATAAGCATGCAACTCGAAGGTCAGACGACGCACGAGCGCAAGTTGTCTTTGCCTTACCCGATGCGCGATCACAAAGTGTTGTTGAAGTTGTTGTTGCTCGACACGGAGATGCATCCGCCACAGGCAGCGGTGAAATCAGTTTCAATTGCGTGTGAACCGGTGAAGCCGCGCGTGTTGCAGAATGGGTTGTTTGTGCCGCTCGCTCCGGCGCCTGACAAGCTGGAGCTCACGCTGGCGAGACTTGCAAAACTCGTCGGCGAGGAGAATATCGGTTCCCCAATCTTGCTCGATACTCACCGGCCTGATGCTTTCAGTATGAAACGCTTCACGCTCGTAACTAAACCTGATCGTCGCAAGCGTAAGCAAATCGGCAATCGGCAATTGGCAACTGGCAATCAAAAGTGTCTTGGCTTTCGCATGTTTCGTCCGCCCTTGCGAGCGATAGTGCAAGCTGATCAGGGTTGGCCCACGCAGGTCAGCGCCTGGGGTAAGCAGCGCAGTGTTTATGGGAAAGTGGTGAACGTGGCTGGTCCATGGAGAACTACGGGCGACTGGTGGCGTGACGACCGTTGGGCGCGAGACGAGTGGGACGTGACGCTCGAGCGTTCCGGCCAACAAACTCTCTATCGCATTTACCGGGAACTTAAGAGTGAGAACTGGTTCGTTGAGGGCAATTATGATTAACCACTGCCGGCGGGGCGGAGCCGCCGCCTCACATCAGGCGGCAAAGCCGCATCGTTGGTGCTAAGAAATGCCATACATCGAGTTGCATGCGCGGTCGGGGTTTAGTTTTTTGGAAGGCGCTTCTGTGCCTGAAGAGTTGATTGCCGCGGGCGTCGAGCTGGAAATGCCGGCGATGGCTTTACTCGATCGCAATGGGGTTTATGGAGCGCCGCGCTTTCATCTCTCGGCAACAAAGAATGACATTAAGGCCCACATCGGCGCTGAGATAACTGTTCGCCTGCCAAAGACCAAAGCTCTCTGTTCGATCCCCGTGCTGGTGCGTAACCGCACTGGTTACCAGAATCTCTGCCGTCTAATCACTATGATGAAGCTGCGTGTGCCGAAACACGCAAAAACAGGCGAGCACAGTGTTACCGCTGACGAACTGGCTACTCATGCCAAAGGCCTCGTCTGTTTGACCGGCGGCTTTGATGGTCCAATCGCGAGCGCGATCAATTCCAGAGACACTGAAAACGTCAGGAATGCACAGACGGTCACCGAATGGCTGATTGATGTGTTCGGTAAAAAGAACGTCTATGCGGAACTGCAACGCCATTTCGATCGTGACGAGGAAGCCCGCAATCATTTATTGATCGAGATTGCCCGCCGCAACCGCCTGCCACTGCTCGCCACTAACGGCGTGTGTTATGCAATACCAGCTCGCAGAGAAGTGGCTGACGTCTTCACATGCATTCGCAACCACGTGCGGCTGGAAACTGCCGGGCGCCTGCTGGCCCAAAACTCCGAACGATACCTGAAGCCTGCGGCGACCATGGAGAAGCTCTTTGCCGATCTGCCCGAGGCGATCGCGAATACGTCTGAACTCTCATCGCGACTCGAATTCACACTTCAGGATCTCGGTTACGAGTTTCCCAAATACCCGGTGCCACGCGGCGAAACGATGGCCTCCTTTCTGCGCAAACGCACGGAAGAAGGCGCGCGCTGGCGCTACACAGGCGTGAACGGCATGCCCACCTACGAGCGAGCCCGCGGGCAAATCGAACGCGAGTTGAAGCTGATCGAGAAACTCAAGCTCGAAGGTTATTTCCTGATTGTCTGGGACATCGTCAAGTTTTGTCGCGAGCAGAACATTCTGGTCCAGGGCCGCGGCTCGGCAGCAAACAGTGCGGTCTGTTATTCACTGGGAATCACCGCCGTCGATCCCATCGGCATGGAGCTGTTGTTTGAGCGATTTCTTTCTGAAGAACGAGGCGAATGGCCCGACATCGATCTCGATCTGCCGAGCGGCGAGAAACGCGAACAGGCAATTCAATACGTTTACGAGCGCTACGGAAAACTCGGCGCGGCCATGACCGCGAACTGCATCACTTATCGCGGGCGTTCGGCGGCGCGCGAAGTAGGCAAGGCACTCGATTTCGATGAGGAAACGCTTGGCCGGCTCGCAGGTCTGGTCCATGCGTGGGAATGGAAAGATCCAAACGATTCAACGGAGCGGCAGTTTCATGATGCGGGCCTCGATCTGCGCCAGCCGCGAATCAAAAAGTTCTTTCAGCTTTATCAACTGGTCCAGGATCTACCGCGCCACCTGGGCCAGCATTCGGGCGGCATGGTGATCTGCCAGGGGCAACTCGATTCGATCGTGCCGCTCGAGCCCGCGGCCATGCCCGGTCGCGTGGTGGTCCAATGGGACAAAGAAGATTGTGCGGACCTTGGGTTGATCAAAGTGGACTTATTGGGACTTGGCATGCTCGCGGTCCTGAAAGACTCGATCCAACTGATTCGCGACTCGTACGACGAAGAAGTCGATCTGGCCCACCTGCCCCAGAACGACCCGGCTGTTTACCAGGCGCTGCAAACTGCCGATACGATCGGTATGTTTCAGGTCGAGAGCCGTGCGCAGATGTCGTGCCTGCCACGACTGCGGCCGTCGACGTTCTACGACATCGTGGTCCAGGTAGCGATCATTCGTCCCGGCCCGATCGTCGGCAACATGGTCCATCCTTATCTCAAACGCCGCCAGGGCAGGGAAGCAGTTACTTATGCGCATCCATGCCTCGAGCCGATTCTCGCGCGCACACTCGGAGTGCCGTTGTTTCAAGAGCAACTGTTAAGAGTGGCCATGGACTGCGCGGGCTTTACCGGAGGTGAGGCCGAAGAGTTGCGGCGTGCGTTTGGTTTCAAACGTTCGGAAGCGCGTATGAAGGCGATTGAAGTAAAGCTGCGGCAGGGACTGGCGCGAAACGGAATCAACGGCAAGACGCAGGATGACATTGTGCTATCAATCAGTTCGTTTGCGCTTTACGGTTTTCCGGAATCGCATGCGGCGAGTTTTGCCCTCATTGCTTACGCCAGCGCTTATCTGAAGTGTAATTACCTGGCTGCGTTCACGGCGGCGATTCTCAACAACCAGCCCATGGGTTTTTACCAGCCGTTCACCATAGTTAAAGACGCGCAACGTCACGGGCTGAAAGTTTTGCCGATCAATATTACCTGCTCGGATTGGTTGTGTACGCTTGAGAAAGAGGAAGACGGGACACTTGTTCTTCGTCTCGGGCTGAGATACGTGCGGGGATTGAGCCAGCAGTCGGGAGAGGCGATTGTTCGCGAGCGATCTGCCGGTGGCGATTTCGCCGGCATTGACGACTTGCGTAATCGAGTGCCTGAACTTCGCAAAGACGAGTTGAGAAAGTTGGCTGCGGTGGGAGCATTGAATTTTATTCAGAACTCATCTCGTCGCGATGCGCTGTGGCAGGTTGAACGGGTGACGCGCGCCGCCGGCAAGCTGTACGAAGAGTTACTCGAAGAGGACGGCAATTCACCGTTGCAGCAGATGACTTTAACAGAGCGAGTGGACGCTGATTTTCGCGGAACGGGTTTGACGATCGGGAAGCATCCGGTGGCGCATCACCGTGGTGAGTTGAACAAGCTCAACGCCCTGCGCGCGATCGACATTCGCAAATTACGCAACGGCACTTTTGTGCGTGTGGCAGGCTGGGTAATTGTGCGACAACGGCCCGGAACGGCGAAGGGGTTTATGTTTCTGAGTTTGGAAGATGAAACCGGAGTCAGCAATATCATCGTCACGCCGCAACTCTTCGATCAGTACCGGCGCGAGCTGGTCGGGCATCCGTTTCTCTTAATCGAAGGGGCGTTACAAAATCAGGATAACGTGATTTCGGTAAAAGCGAGTCACGTGCAGCCACTCTCCTTTACGGTCGCAGCCGCGCCGTCACACGATTTTCACTGAAAGGCTTGCCTAAGCGGGACGGGCAGCGTGCTTTGGAGGGGATTCGATGAGACCCTGTACGACCTGTGCAACCTGCGAGAGAGGCTTTGGTTTCCTGAGAAACGCGTCGGCGCCGCAGCGTCTGGCTTCGTCTTCAATCTCAGCCGAGCCGTACGCCGTCAGGACGATTATTCTCGTCTGCGGGTTGTGCTCACGAATCAGCCTGATTATGTCGAGGCCGTCGTGAATGTTGGTCATAGTGAGGCGCAAGTCCTGGATGACGACTTTGTAATCCGTCGCTCCAATCAGTTTTTCTGCCTCTTCGATTTCACTGGCCGTATCGACTTTATAACCATGCAAAGAGAAGTACTCACTCATCGAGAAGCAGATCGACTCTTCATCATCGACGACCAGCAAACGCGGCAAGGGAGTCTCTCTCAGGGAGCGCTCATCTCGACCAAGCCACATTTGTCTCAATTTACCGGAGACTTTTTTCAGGGTTCCAAATCGACTCTGCTTCACAGGGCACACTGGTTCTCTGTTAACGCGATAATTACCGGGCCACCGTTTGCTCGTTCATTATAAAGACTCGTCCACAGCAAGACTCTTCTCACACCCGTAGGTTAGGCAATCAGAGAGATTGCCGGAAAAAATTCCGAAAGAGATGAAGTAAGTAGCGAGGGGTTTTAGCTCCCGTGGAGCTCATCGTTAAACTTCCGCACCAGGTAAACGATGAAGGTCAGGACAACGGCAACTAGTAGCCTGGAAGTTGCCGCTGCCCGACCCGAAAGCTAGATATTCTAGATACAAATTGCAGCCCGCACATTTGATCGCTGCATAACTGGAACGCTCACTCGTCCGGCACTACTGGGCGTAGCTGGTTTCGTGATGATGTAAAGTAAAACCTCACAAACCTCGCGGGTGCCCGTCCCGATGGTGTTTCCCTTGTCGTCCTGTATCGCGTAGATCCTGCCGTTGGCGTCAAGGGGAAATATTATTGGTTCAGCATACATGCACACACTCCCTTTGGTTACCCGGGGCTGCACACAAAACCGGCCCTTGGCACGTTTGACAACCTTAAAACGCAAACACCAGAGTTGCTGTTGATTCTAACTAACTACGAACGTTTGAAGCGCTTTCTTACGGCGCCTGCAACACCCAGCAAACCAGTACCAAGCAGCATCATGCTGGTTGGCTCAGGCACAGCTCCACCAGTGACAGTACCTTGAAGCGTCGTAGTACCCGTTACTGCTCCGCCGCCGACACCAGTCACTGGTAAAGCGATGGTGTAGACCGGGTTCAGTGTGTAGGTGAATCCGCCGATAGTGATTGAAGTGGTCGAGAAACTCAGCGTGGCGATACCGGTATCAAAACCGAGTGTGCCACTCAGCGTTCCCACGAGACTTCCCACACCTGACGGTGAAACCTGAATGATGTTCAAGGTATAAGTTCCGCCGATGGCCGGGCCGGTCGCACCTGGCGGCACAGTGCTGGAGACGACGATGTCACCAAAACTTGTACCGGCGGGTGTGTTCACCGAGTTAGTCGTACCGTTGAAGGTCAACGTCGTGCTTCCATTAATGTTCGTGAAAACAGCGACGTTTGTACCACTGAAACTAAAGACCCCAGTCGTGCTGAAGGTGACGGGATCGGCTTTAGCTTCCGCAGTCCCGAGTGCCACCATCACAG
>JBKPJP010000177.1:0-13365 GCA_046730735.1 Acidobacteriota bacterium
GTGCCGAGATTTTGGGGCGAGCGGTACGAGAGATTCGTGGAGCGGGAGAGTAGTTTCACGCAAAGGCGCTAAGGAAGACGCAAAGGCGCAAAGAAAAAGCTCAAAGTTCTTTGCGCCTTTGCGTGAAATTTCTTTCTTTTGCACACAGACACCCTTCCGAGTATTCTTGGCATCGGAAAGTGCAATGCTCCGCATCAATACAGCCTTTTTAGCAATTATTCTTCTGGTTTCGTGTGTCGCAGTTTCGGCCCAGGATCCCAAGCCATTAACCAACCAGGAATTCGTCAGTCTGCTTTATCAACTACAGCGCAATCCCGATACGCGCGACGACCTTCTCGAGCAGATTCGCAAACGCGGGATTGGTTTTGCCCTGACCGACGGCATGCGCTCGCTCGTAGCGACCAAAAGCGGCAACGATGCATTACTGCGCCGCACGCTCGAAGAAGCTGAACGCCGCCGAGTGAACCCAACAGCTTCCGCGCTCCCTTCCGAAACCGAAGGCCGCGAACTGCTCGAACGCACGCGCAACGTCACGCTCGCTGCCGCGAATGCGATGCCTGACTTTCTCGTAAAGCAGATCATCAAACGCTCGGTCGCATACGGCAGCACCGCCAACTGGATCCCGCAGGACAATCTCACGCTCGCGGTCGGTTATCGCGCGAACAAGGGCGAGGAGTACAAGCTGCTGACCGTAAACGGAATGCCCGCAGGTCCTGAGGTGCAGGCGAGCGGTGATTACAGCAAGTATGTGCCGAAAGGTGCTTCGTCGAGCGGCGTGGAATACATTTCCGCACTGGCGGATGTCTTCAAGCCGGAGTCGAAAGCGGAGTTTCGCGTTGTCGATACCGACACGATCCAGACGCGCAGAACAGTGGTTTACGAATACACGATCAAGAAAGAGAATTCGCAGTTATCACTGAGTTTGCAAGATACGGGGGCGCGAGCGGTCGTCGGATCGCGTGGCCGTTTGTGGATCGACCGCGAGTTGGACCGCGTGCTGCGCTTCGAACAGATCGCGACCGAGATTCCTCCCGATTTTCCGATCACTGCCGCGAGCAGTTTGATCGACTACGACTGGGTTTCCATTAACGAACGAAAGTATCTCCTGCCCACACACTCTGAAATATTATTGACGACCGTCAATCCGAAATTCGTGTTACAGAGTCGTAATGACGTTCGTTTCCGGAGTTATCAGAAATTCGGCGCCGAGCTGAAGGTCGTCGATGAAGTTGGTGAAGACGACGAGCCGCCCGCCAAGCCAGTCAAACCACCTCAATAAAACCCATCCACAGATTACACAGAATATTTATTAAATAGTCTGCGTAATCTGTGGAGGGCTCTGTCTACTCCTGAGGACGCCTCACGCCAGTGTGTCCACATTTGTCCACACGCAAAATTCGTTGCAAACACCGAATCCGCTTTGTTTCTCGCGTTCGTACTCTGACGGGCAAGTTGGTACAGGCTTTGCTCGTCTAATCCACGGAATGAAGCCCAGAATTTTAATAGTTGACGACGACTCGGCCATTACGCAGCAGCTTTACTGGACCTTGTCCGACGAGTACGACGTGATCACTGCGAACGACTTGCAGACTGCGATTCGACGCGCAACTTTTTACAAGCCCGATATCGCCATACTCGATTTACACATGCCCCCTGACAAGAGTTCCCCCGCAAGTGGCCTGCGATTGTTGGAATACATCAAAGGCCACTTGTCCCAGTCGCGCGTTCTGATCATGAGTTCCAACAGCGACATCGAGGTGCGCAAGGAGTGTTTCGCCGCCGGCGCTGACGGTTATTTCGCGAAGCCATTCGAGCTCGAAGACATGCTCGCAAGCATTTGCAAGTTAACTCCCGTACACCGGCTCGAGTTGTTCGCACACATTATTTGATCTTTGGGATCCGGACGCACACTCCCTTTGGGCGTCCGTCAAACACCGCAGGTGAAACCCTCTTCACCGAACGGTGTGCTCGAGGGCCCCCGCTAACGTCGCCCAACACGAATGCGGGGGCCGTATTTTTGGCCGCAAAGAAGCACAAGAAGCACAAATGCTCAATCGGCAGTTATGTGACATAATCGCTCGCGTACCTTCTGCTAATGAGCGAAGCAACCGATAAAGTGCGTGACCAGCACGAGCTGCCACTCTTTCCCCTGCCGGTGGTCCTATTTCCAGGTGTGCCCTTACCGCTGCACATTTTTGAGCCGCGTTACCGACAGATGCTTTCGGATATTCGCCTCGGAAAAAATCTTTTTGGTCTGGTTTACTTCGATACTACAAGTGCGGAGAATGATGTTCCGCCTGCCGGTCACGTCGGTTGTGTTGCTGAAGTCACCGAGGTCCAGGAATTTCCTGACGGTCGTTCAAACATACTGACGCTGGGCGTGATTCGTTATCGCATCGAGTCGTACGTTGAGCGCGGCGATCCGTATCTCGTTGCGAAGGTCAGTTATTTTGAAGACGACGAAGAAGACGAAGAGATACTTGCCGCGCCGGCGCGGGAAGTAGCGGAGACCTTCACGCGCATCGCGCAGGCAGTGCGCACCATCAACGACGAGCGCGCCACGTTGCCTGATATTTCAGATACCGAGCCGCAGCGATTGTCGTTTCTGGTTGCGGCGGCGATGGAGATTGATGCGGAAATAAAACAGGACTTGCTCGAACTGCGTTCAACTTCAGAGCGCCTGGAACGACTGCGAGCAATGCTCAACATCGCGGTGAAAGGTTACGAAGAACGAGCTCGCATCCACGAACTTGCGAAAGGCAATGGACACGGCGGCAGAAAGATTGAACTTGAATGAGTGATGCTGTGAAGGTGCGGGTGTTGTTCTTTGGAGCGGCTCGAGACGTAGTTGATCAGAACCCGCTCGAGCTCTCGCTTGCCGCGCCCGCCACAGTTTCGACTGCCTTTCAGAGTCTGGTCGCGAAGTTTTCCGAGCTCGAACGGTTCGGGCGATCGTTGTTGTTTGCAGTGAACCAGGAATACGCCACGCCCGATACGATGCTGAAAGAGAATGACGAGCTGGCGGTGTTTCCGCCGGTGAGTGGCGGGTCGCATGATTTTTTCGAGTTGACGACTGAGCCAATCGATGTGGGTGCGGTTGCGCGCCGCGTGGTGCTTCCCGAGTGTGGCGCGACTGTCACGCTCGACGGCTACGCGCGCGAATGGACGAAGGGCAAACACACGCTCTACCTGGTCTATGAAGCCTACGACTCAATGGCTTTGACCGAGATGCAGCGCCTCGGCGTGGAAGCACACGAGCGCTTCGATATCGCCCATCTCGGGATCGTGCATCGCACCGGGCGATTAGAAATAGGCGAGACGAGCGTCGTCATTGCAGCCAGCGCCCCACACCGCCAAGCCGCCTTCCAGGCCTGCGAATGGGCCATCAAAGAACTCAAACGCACCGTGCCGATCTGGAAGAAAGAAGTCTTCGAAAACGGCGAAGTTTGGGTTGATGATCCGCGTTAATCCGTGACATCCGCGGCCTCTTCCTCTGCCGCGGCTTCCACCAACGAAGCACTCGTTACCTTGTCGCCGGCGTCGGTCTTGATCAGACGTACACCTTGCGCGCTGCGGCCCGTCTTGCGAATGTCAGAAGCCTCGATGCGGATCAGTTTTCCCTGTTGCGTGATGATCATGATCTCCGACTCATCTTCAACCGGAAACACCGCCACGACCTTGCCGGTCTTGTCGGTAGTCTTCATGTTGATGACGCCTTTACCGCCACGTGATTGCAAACGGTAAGTCGTGATCGGAGTTTGCTTGCCGTAACCCTGTTCGGACACGGAGAGCATCCGCTCCTTGTCTTCGGCTGAGACGGCGCAAACGGAGACGACGTAATCATCCTGCCGCAACTCGATGCCGCGCGTTCCGCGAGTCGCCCTGCCCATCGGTCTTGCATTCTTCTCGTCGAAGCGAATTGCGAGCCCGTTGTGCGTGGCGATGAAGATGCGCTTTGTACCGTCAGTAAGAATTACGTCGAGCAACTGATCGCCTTCATCGACATTGATCGCAATGATCCCGTTGGTGCGAATGTTCTGAAAATCAGCGAGCGACGTTTTCTTGATCACGCCTTTGCGCGTGACCATCACCACGTAACGTCCTTCGGAAAACTCGCGCACCGGCACGACGCCCGCAAGCTTTCGATCGCTCGGAATGTTGATGAGATTCACCACCGCCTTACCGCGAGCCGAGGCGGCCGCGTCCGGCACTTCGTGAACCTTGATTTTATAGACCATGCCGTCGTCGGTGAAGATCATCAGGTAGGCATGAGTCGATGCGATGAAGAGATGCTCGACGAAGTCGCCGTTCTTCGCAGCAGCGCCGAAGCGACCTTTACCACCGCGACCCTGGCGTGTGTAAGTCGTAATCGGCGTGCGCTTGATGTAACCACTGTTAGTGACAGTGATGGCCACGTCTTCGTCGGCAATCAGGTCTTCGATTGATAGCTCGACGCCCTCGTCGACGATCTCCGTACGACGTCCGTCGCCAAAGTCTTTCTTGACTTCTTCCAACTCCTTCGCGATCACGCGCCGCAGCGATCGCTCGTTGCCAAGAATCTCTTCCAGCTCGGCAATGAGCTTAATGATCTGCTCGTATTCATCGATGATCTTCTGACGTTCGAGCGCTGAGATCCGGCGCAATTGCAGGTCGAGAATCGCCTGGGCCTGAATTTCCGAAAAACCCAGTTGGTCCATCGTCTTCTGGACGCGAGCGAGGTACGTCTTGATCTGAACGTCTGCCGGAACGCCTTTCCAGGTCTTCACCTCGGCCGTGGTTTTCAGTTGGCCCATTAACCACTGCCGCGCTTCTTCAACTGAACGCGAGTTGCGAATGAGGAGAATGATGAAATCGAGTGCATCGATCGCCTTCGTGAGTCCTTCAAGGATGTGTGCGCGAGCACGCGCCTTGCGAAGCTCGTACTCGGTCCGCTTGCGCACTACCTCGCGACGAAACTCGATGAAACACTCGAGCATCTGCTTGAGATTCAGAACGCGCGGCTGGCCGTTAACAATTGCGAGATTGATAACACCGAACGACGACTGCATCGGCGTCAGTTTGTAGAGCTTGTTGAGGACGACCTGCGGCACGGCATCACGCTTCAACTCGACTACGATGCGCATACCGGTGCGGTCTGACTCGTCACGGAGATCGGAAATGCCCTCAACCTTCTTTTCGTTGATCAACTCGGCTATACGTTCGAGCAAACGCGCTTTGTTGACCTGGAACGGAATCTCGGTGATCACGATCGCATCGCGTTCCTGGGCGCCGCGTCCGATGCGATCGATGCCTGCACGCGCACGAATTTGCAGCACGCCGCGGCCTTCTTCGTACGACTTTCTGATCTCTTCGCGACCGTAAATAAAGCCCCCGGTGGGAAAATCAGGGCCGGTAACGATCTTCGTGAGATCCTGGACAGTGGTCTCGGGATCCTTCAACAACGCGAGCGTCGCATCGACGATCTCAGTGAGATTGTGCGGCGGAATCTTCGTCGCCATTCCCACTGCGATTCCGTCAGAGCCATTGATCAGCAGGTTCGGAACGCGAGCTGGTAAGACTGTCGGCTCACTCAGCGACTCGTCGTAGTTTGGTTGAAATGTAACCGTCTCTTTTTCAATGTCAGCGAGAACTTCATTCGCAAGGCGCGCCATGCGAATCTCTGTATAACGCATCGCCGCTGCTGCATCACCGTCAACCGAGCCGAAGTTGCCCTGGCCATCGATCAACGGATAACGCATCGAGAAGTCCTGGGCCAAACGCACGATCGTGTCGTACACCGGCATGTCGCCATGCGGGTGATACTTACCGATGACGTCGCCGACGATACGCGCGCTTTTCTTGTACGCCTTGTTGTAGGTGTTGCCGAGTTCGTGCATGGCCCACAACACGCGCCGGTGGACGGGTTTCAATCCATCACGCACATCCGGCAACGCGCGGCCGATGATGACGGACATCGCGTAGTCGAGATACGAACGCCGCATCTCGTCTTCAATGTTTATATGATTGCGTTCAGAAGTTGTTTCCATCTAATAGCCTTTCCAGTACAATCCGCCACGCAGTCTGGTCCTGATTGAAGAGATACCGACCTTGAGTTTGGCGCTTTTTGAGGGAAGAAAACCGAGTAAAACATCACGATCAAAGTGCTCGTATTTTAGCCTTTTTTGAGGTTCTTTGGCAAACCCAAAATCGGCGAAAACTCTAATAAAATCAATAGCTTCGTGTAGGCACTCCCGGCGTTTTTCGAACCGATCCACACTATCGTCGGCTCCCATGAGTGAAGAACGAAATTGGAAACGAATTCGCGAACGACTTCCCCTGCATCTGCCCGTGCGCGTGCAGGGTCGAGACACGCCGACGTTCGAGTGGACCGAGATAACCCGGCTCACAAACGTGACTCCTTTCGGCGCCGGTTTCTCGCTCAAGCACCCGACTGAAAGGGGTCGTCTGTTGTACATGACGATCCCGATGCCCCGTCAGTTGCGCGTGTTCGATCACGTGGAGGACCAGTATCGAATCTGGGCGGTGGTGAGATACATGAAGGCGGCGATTGTTGATAACCAAACGGTCTTCAACGTCGGCGTTGCTTTCATCGGAAAACGCGCGCCGGCGAGTTATGAAACGGAGCCGTGGAAACGTTACGACATTAACGCTACGGTTTTTCAGGCGCTGGAGAAGCCGGAAGAATTATTGGCGCCGTTTCGGTCAGGGGATGAGCGAGCTCATACGAGGCACAACATCGCCGTTGATATGCGAATCGAGCTGATCGACCTCGACGGTAAGGTGACGGAAAGTGAACAGACCGTTACTGAAGACATCAGCCCTAAAGGAGCAACTCTCTTCACCACATTACAAATACCAGAGGGTCGCTTTATTCGTCTGACGAGCGACCAATATAACGTCACCGCGCACGCGGCGATTCGCTCGCGCAGCACCGGCGCGGATGGTGTTCCGAGAATTCACGTTGAGTTCATAGATAGGGAATGGCCGTTGTAAGATAAATCAAGTGAGTACGAACGGCACATTTCCGGTTAAAACGGAGGAACGACGGACTGCGAGCACCCGTTCGATGCTGCCGCAGTGGTCGCTCGAGCTAATCAGGCCGGTTGTTCACGCGACGAGTCGCGTGCTTTGGAAGATTGAGTTTCGCGGTGTTGAGAATGTGCCGGCGACTGGTGGATTGATCGTCGCCGCGAATCATCAAACGTACCTCGATCCTTTCTGGCTTTCACTGCCGATCAAACGACCGACACGCTATCTCGCGTGGAGCGATGCCTTTCGCTGGCCTATTGTTGGACGCGGACTGGTGTGGCTTGGGGCGTGGCCGTTGGCGCTCGAGGGTAGTGATCCGGCGGCGATTCGGAGATCGTTGCAGTGGCTGCGAGATGGGGGTGCAGTGGTGATCTTTCCTGAAGGTGCGCGCAGCACGGAGGCGGGTTCACTGGAACGATTCAAAGCGGGGGCAGTACGGTTGGCGTTGGAGGCGCAGGTACCGATTCTGCCGGTGACGATCAAGGGCGGCAATCGGGTGTGGCCGAGAGGCTGGCGTTTTCCGCGACTCGGAAAGGTCGTGGTGACTTATCACCCTCCTTATCACGTGAAATGTTCGGATGAAGAGACTCGTGCGTACGCGCGTCGCGAAAGCGAACGCCTGGCCCAAGTGATCGCCTCCGCGTTGTAAGAATATTTCACGCAAAGGCGCAAAGTGAAGACGCAAAGCCGCAAAGAAACCCTGAATTTTTCTTTGTGGCTTTGCGTCTTAACTTTGCGCCTTTGCGTGAAATATTCCTTACGCCAGGACGCGCATCATCGCTTTATGGATGAGGCCGTTGGTGGCGAGAACCTGCTCGTTGTAAATATCGAGTGGTTGATCTTTAAATGTCGTCACTCTGCCGCGTGCCTCGAAGATCAGTAGCGCGCCGGCCGCGATATCCCAGGGATTCAATCCGTCTTCCCAAAACCCATCAAAACGCCCACACGCCACGTAAGCCAGATCGAGCGCCGCTGATCCGTCACGCCTGACAGCCTGCGCCGCCATCGTGAAGTTCGCAAACTCACGCATAAAGTCTTCTCGCTCGCGAACGTTGTACGGGAATCCCGTACACACCATCGCCTGGCTCAGCTCCTCCACCTCCGACACCCGAATCTGCCGGTCGTTGAGCGTCGCGCCCTGCCCGCGTTCCGCGGCAAACATCTCGTCGCGCATCGGATCGTAAACCACTCCGATTTCGAGCACGCCTTTGTGTTCCAACGCAATCGAAACACAGAAACACGGATAACCATGCGCGTAGTTCGTGGTCCCATCCAAAGGATCGATGATCCACTTCCAATCGCTCTGCTTCCCGCCGACGAGCATAGCCTCGCCCGACTCTTCCGCGAGAATTCCGTGTTGCGGGTAGTAAGAACGAATACGCTCGATGATCAGATTTTCAGCGGCGATATCGGCTTCGGTGACGAGATTGATGTCGCCCTTGGTCGTGATCTTCGCGGAGCCAAGACGTTGCACGAGAACATTGCCTGCCTCACGCGCGATTTGAGTGGCGAACCTAAGCATCAGTCGTTTAATAACGGAATCGCGATCGCTTTGTCGCGCGCGGTCCGCTCCGCTTCCTCGTAGCCGGCATCAACGTGTCGCGCGACACCGAGTCCCGGATCGTTCGTCAACACGCGATTGAGTCGCTTCGCGGCTTCATCGGTGCCATCAGCAACTGAAACCTGACCCGCGTGTAACGAATAGCCAATGCCAACACCGCCGCCGTGATGAAACGAAACCCAACTCGCGCCACTCGCCGTGTTCAGCAATGCATTCAGGATGGGCCAATCAGCCACTGCATCGGATCCATCTTTCATTCCTTCTGTTTCGCGAAACGGCGACGCCACCGATCCCGTATCGAGATGATCCCGGCCAATCGCGATCGGGGCTTTCAGATCCCCGCGCTTCACGAGATCGTTGATCGCTTCGCCCATCTCGGCGCGCTCGCCATAACCGAGCCAGCAGATGCGCGCAGGCAGTCCCTGAAAATGAACGCGTTCGCGCGCGAGACGCAGCCAGCGATTCAACGTGCGATCGTCGGGAAACATCTCGAGCGCAAGATCGTCAGTCTTGCGAATGTCTTCCGCATCGCCCGACAGTGCTACCCAGCGAAACGGTCCCTTGCCTTCACAGAACAACGGTCGGATGTACTCGGGTACGAATCCGGGAATCTCAAACGCGTCTTTGCAACCGGCATCGAGAGCTTGCTTGCGAATGTTGTTGCCGTAATCAAACGCCACTGCCCCGCCGCGCTTCAACGCCAGCATCGCTTCAACGTGCTGCGCCATCGACGTCATGGATCTCTCGACGTACCCCCGCGGATCTTTTTCGCGCAACTCAGCAGCCTCGTCGAGTGAAAGTCCCGCGGGAACGTATCCATTCAATGGATCGTGCGCGCTTGTTTGATCCGTAACTGCATCAACCTGAACACCGCGGCGAACCAGTTCCGGCAAAACCTCCGCGCAGTTGCCAACGAGGCCAACCGAGATCGCTCGCTCCTGATCGCGCGCGTCTTCGCAGATGTCGAGCGCTTCGTCGAGTGACATCGCGATGCGATCGCAGTAGCCGGTGCGAACGCGCCGCTCGATGCGCGCCGGATCGACTTCGATACCGAGAAACACGGCGCCGTTCAAAGTCGCGGCGAGCGGCTGCGCGCCACCCATGCCGCCCATCCCGCCTGAGACAATGAGTTTGCCCGAAAGATCGCCCGCAAACTGTTTGTCAGCCATTGCGGCAAACGTTTCGAACGTGCCCTGCACGATGCCCTGTGTGCCGATGTAGATCCAACTACCGGCAGTCATCTGGCCGTACATCATCAGACCGCGACGTTCGAGTTCGTGAAAGTGCTCCCAGTTGGCCCAGGCGCCCACGAGATTTGAATTCGCAATCAAGACTCGCGGCGCGTACTCGTGCGTCTGAAAGACCGCGACCGGCTTGCCTGACTGGACCAGCAGCGTCTCATCGTTCTCGAGAGCTTGTAACTCGCGCACGATCGCGTCGAAACAGGACCAGTTGCGAGCAGCTTTGCCGGCGCCGCCGTAGACGATCAAATCGTCCGGTCGTTCAGCGACGTCCGGATCGAGATTGTTCATCAGGCAACGCAGAGCAGCTTCCTGATGCCAGCCTTTGCAATTCAACTGCGCGCCGCGCGGGGCGTGAATTACGCGGTGGTCCATCGCGATTATTCTTCTTCCATCGATCTCCAGAGACTACGAAACCATCGCGCAATATCAGTTTGCGTGAGATTTTCCAATTCCCCTGAATCGAGCCACACGCCCGCGCACTTATCGCACGTATCGATCGGCACGGTTTCGATAAAGATTTCTTTCAGAGTGCCGTCGCAGCGCGGGCACTTCATTGATGAGGCGCCGGCTTCCTTAGCCTGGGCGGCGATTCTCATCTTAGCCCGCAGCTTCTCGATTGCTTCCTGGTTCTTGCGGTGAAAGTATTCTTCCTCCAGACCTTTGCGACGCTCGTCCATTCCGTTTGACATACGTATCCTCCAGAAAATATTTCACGCAAAGGCGCAAAGTTTACGCAAAGACGCGACTTTGCGTCTTTCTTTGCGCCTTTGCGTGAAACTAATCGGTTAATTTAACAACTCTACGAAATCACCACGTACGATCGCATCTCGAATCTCTTCAATATCCTTCGACATCGATCGATCGGTAGTTAACGGCGCCACCAGCTTACGCACGATCTCATATGCCTGCTTCACGCCAACTCCGGGTACGAGCGGTGCATGATACTCAAGCGCCTGCGCCGCCGTCAGCAACTCGATCGCCGCTGTCAGTTCCGCAAGTTGCACGATCGAACGAAGCTTAGTCGCGGCGGTCATGCCCATCGACACATGATCTTCTTTCCCGCCATCGGTCGGCACGTTATCGATGCTCGCCGGATGGGCCAACACTTTTGCTTCGTTCAAAAGCGCCGCCGCCGTCACTTGCAGCATCATGAAACCCGAAGAGATCCCCGGATGCGCCGTCAAA
Organism: Acidobacteriota bacterium; assembly: GCA_046730735.1. Lineage (GTDB taxonomy): Bacteria > Acidobacteriota > Blastocatellia > Pyrinomonadales > Pyrinomonadaceae > PSRF01. The sequence goes on from JBKPJP010000177.1 coordinate 11,020, forward strand.
AACGGCGGCAGTCCTTCATTCGAATCGGGATTGACTAAACGATCGATACGACGCTCGGTGATACTCATCAAGTCTGTCAAAGCAATTGCAGCGTAGTCAAAAACGAGTGCCAGCGGCGCGCCATGAAAGTTTCCGCCCGACAACACTTCGCCAGTCTCCGAAAAAACCAACGGGTTATCCGTCGCACTGCCGCTTTCGATTTCCACCACTTGCCTTGCGTGACTCAAAGCCGTGCGAATCGCGCCATGAACCTGCGGCATGCAACGCAAACTGTAAGCATCCTGCACGCGCGGATCGTTCTCGATATGCGATCGGCGAATTTCACTATCGCGCAGCAACTCCCGCAAATGAGCAGCGACTTCAACTTGCCCCGCATGCGGCCGCGCCGCATGAATGCGCTCGTCGAAAGCTACCGGAGTGCCTTTGAGTGCTTCGAGTGTCATCGCTCCCGCCACGTCGGCGAGACGAACCAATCGTTCCGCTCGATAAAGCGCGAGCGCGCCGACGGCTCCCATCGCCTGAGTGCCGTTAAGCAGCGCGAGGCCTTCCTTCACTTCCAGTTGCAGCGGCGCAATCTGCGCGCGCTCGAGTGCCGTCGCTGCTGCCAACCGCTCACCTCGATAAAAAACTTCTCCCTCACCGATCGCCGCGAGTGCAAGATGGGCCAACGGCGCCAGATCGCCACTCGCTCCAACGCTTCCCTTTTCGGGAATCACCGGCGTCACACCTTTTTCGAGCATCGCGAGCAACGTCTCGATCACGAGTACACGCGCGCCGCTGAAGCCCGAAGCCAGGACGTTCGCGCGCAACAACAACATCGCGCGTGCTTCCGGTTCCGACAGTGGTTCACCCAGGCCGCACGAATGACTGCGCACGAGGTTCAGTTGCAATTGAAGCAGATCGTCCTTGTCGATGCTGACATCCGACAACTTGCCGAAACCGGTGTTGACGCCATAGACGGTGCGTCCCTGCGTGACGATGTCATGGACCACCTGGCACGCCTGCTCGACGCGCGCGCGCGCCTCGTCAGCGAGAACTACCTGTTCCCGGCCTCTGGCAACCTCTACGATTTGCTGGAGAGTGAGTTGTTGACCGTTGAGCTGAAGCATTGACCTACCTGACGTTCACTTCAGCCCGCCTTTCCGGCGTTTCGGAAATGTCGATCTTCTTAAACTCGGCGGTCGTTTCGCTGCGGCTGCGCACACGTTGGCGAGCGCGTTTCGCGCGTACTGTGGTTCGTCTGGTGGTTGCGGCGGTCCAGCTTGTCATTCGTTTAAATGGTTGTAATGAAAACTCGTGCCTTGGTAACACTTCGCCCGTTGCTTCGCGCAGTCGCAGTGTTCCGATCGCGAAAATAAATACGGCAGCATTGAACACGATGCCGACTACAAAAACAATCCAGCCGGGAACGATTCCAACGGCCGCGCGTTCGATGAATGCGTTGAAGTCGCGCGCCGGCAATGGGGAGAGATAGACTTTTAAATTCCAACTCAAAGCCAGCAGGACGAAGATCCAGAGATAGTTTCGGCGCAAGCGACGACCCACTGCTTCCCACTCCGTGATCGTGAAGTGAGGTGTGGTCAAGTCAGCAGCCAGGTGTTCGGCCCACGATTCGTCAGCGGGCCGGTTTTCCGGCATCAGTATGTGTGCGAAGTATCCCGTTTCGAGAATTCTCACGCGGCTCGACCAGATTTCGTAGTAACGATAGCGACGCGCTTCCATCAAGAGAAAGATCGCGACGAGGATCGAGTTGATTGGAATCACGAAGTGGGGATTGTTTGGCGAGCTGAAGACAAACGAAAGCGTTGCGCCTGCAGTGAGCACCGCCCAGTTGGTAGTAGTGTCGAGTCGATTGCGCCAGGTGTTCGAGCGTTGCACCTCGCCGCGATAGAAATGAATCATCGCGGTGTTGAACTCCGCCGGCGTCATGCGGCGCATTATTCCCGCGGGTGACTGCGCAGAGGGCTCTGCCAGAGGATCGGCCGCCGGTGCCGTTCGGATCCGCCCGGTGCCTCTTTCTGTCGATAATGGACCGCTGCCTCTATGACTTGCTTCGGTGGACATGGGATTGAAGGAGCGCGCCGGCCAGACAGGGGTGCGGAACTCCGGAAACTGATAATAGCACGCGCCGCCACAAAGAAGCACAAAAACGCCAGTACGCCGAACGCGTTCGCTCACAACGCCGGTACGCCGAAGGCGTTCGCTAATTTGAGCCCAGCGGTTGGAGCGCAGCGACAACCCTGGGAGTTCTATCCCAATATTGATTAAACCCTGTAAGGGTTAGGAATGTGCGGGGAATAACCCTTACAGGGTTCAAAACCATTGTGTTGTCGCGTTTCCCAGGGT
>JBKPJP010000178.1:0-8319 GCA_046730735.1 Acidobacteriota bacterium
AGCAACAGGTTACTGCTGAAACGTTCCTGTGAGTCGAGCCACGTGCGCGAGAGTGTAAAGCCGGTCGCGGCGGCGAGTTCGCCGATACCCGCCATGTCGTATTTGTAAGAGTTCTCAGTGTGAATCAACTCGCCGACATCAAACTCGACTTCGAGATCGAGCTTTTCAATGCGGACCCGCTGCTTCGCGCGACTCTCGATATAGATCTCGATCCTGCCGACCGTGTCGTTGTAGAAAGCCCGATGCCTGAAAGCCCGCAAGTCGAAAGTGCCACCCAACTCACGATTAATTCTGGCGAGTACGTTAAGGTTGAACGCCGACGTGACGCCGAGCGAGTCGTTATAAGCGGCTTCGAGAATCGTGGGGTCTTTCTTCAAGTCCGCGCCGAGCAACAGCGCGTCTTCCTTTTGCAATACGCTGCGTAACGCATGCAGGAACCGGCGCGCTTCGTCGCGATCGAAGTTACTGATATTTGAGCCGAGGAAGAGCGCGAGGGTTCGTGGCCGTGGCTTCCTGGATAATTCCGCCAGCCCGGCAAAGTAATCCGCAGCGTAGGCTTCGATTCTGAGTTGCGGGTACGACTGCAACAGGATCCGTGAGCTATTCTCGAGCGCCGTGGCCGAGATGTCCACGGGTGTAAACAGAAGCTCGGACTGAACTCGCAGTAAAGCCTCGATAATGAGCCGTGTCTTGGAGGCACTGCCGCTGCCCATCTCGAGCAGCGTTTTTTGTCCATCGACCGCGGCGACGATCTCGTCGGCATAACGCTCGAGAATCTCGTTTTCCGCGCGCGTCAGGTAGTACTCCGGCAACAGGCAGATCGCGTCGAAGAGCTGCGATCCCAGCTCGTCGTAGAAATACTTCGGCAAAAACCGTTTGGGCTGAGCAGATAACCCTTTGCGTACGTCTTCGGCGAAACCTGTCAGCGGATCTCGCTTAACGAGGTTATGGATGTACAGTCGTGAGTCCCTGCCGGGTTCTGACCTTGACACAGCCGCCACATGATAGCCGATATGGCCTTGATACACACGAATAAACCCGGGATCTGTGGCTGCGCTTGACCACCAGCGCTCGTGCGGGCAAGATCGCTCGGCAATGTTGTTGTGTAGATTTTTACCGCTCCTACTGCTCCTCGCAGTTGTAAGTTCACCAGCCTTCGCCCAGGGCTTTAAAAAAGAGATCGAAGCTCCTGAGAAGGTAAACCTGTCCGTCAAGAATCTTGATGGCCGGGTAAGTGTTGTTGCCTCTCAAGAGCAGCAAAAGACAGTCACCATCGACGCAAGATCGACCGGGCTGCCCGTCGAGACTGACGATGTGAAGGTTGAAACGAAGGGCAGTGACGTAAAGATCGACGTGCGGTCGCGCGGCGAAAAGGATCGCATCGACCTGGTGGTGACCGTTCCTACTCGCTCCAAAGTCAGCGTCGAAGGACAGGCCGGCGCCGTCGATGTGATTGGCAGTGTCGAGTCTGCAAATATAAGAACCGACACCGGAACGATTCACGCCGACGTGCCGCTCGACGCCGTGAAGTTCAACTTCTACTGGGAAGCCAGCAAGCCGCGCTACATGAGCGACGTGGAGTTGCCGCCGATCAAAGAAAAAGCAGGTGGAACTTACAAACTCTCCGGGCGCCTCGGTGAAGAGAAGCCTGATAAAGAACAACTGGTCGTGCTCGACTTTCGCACGCAACGTGGCGTCGTGCTCCTGAATATCGATCCCGAACGCGCGCCTGCCGATTTGCGTGAGCGTCCACTAACCGAAGCCGCACGCGCGATCGTCCGCAGCGGCGACAGCGAACTCGTCGAAGCGATTCGAAAAGTTTCACCAAAGATGTTTGGCGACTACGCAAAGACGTTGCCGCCGCCGGACAAGGAACCGGAATTGGTGAGCCGCAGGCCACCCGGAAAACTCGTGAGCGCGGTCGCGCCGCAGTTGATGCGATTCACGGCGAGCGTGACCGATCGCAACGGACGCGCGATCGGTGGTATGCGCGAGTCAGACTTCACTGTCTGGGAAAACGGTGTCGAGCGACGCGTCACGAATGTTGCACCGGCGAATGAGCCATTCAATCTCGTGTTGCTGTTGGACGTATCAGGCAGCGTTGAGGAGCGAATGGACTTCATTCGCAAAGCCGCGCGCGACTTTCTGCGCACGACTAGTCCTCAGGATCGAATCTCGATCATCAGTTTTCGCGACGACATTCAAGTGATCTCGGATTTTAGTACTGACCGCCAGATGCTCTCGAAGAAACTCGACGAGATCGACGCCGGCGGCGGCACGGCGCTGTACGACGCGCTCGGATACGTTTTAAGTGAGCCACTCAAACGACTGCGCGGCGAGCGCACCGCGATCGTCGTGATGTCTGATGGCGACGACAACAAATCGTTTCTTCCATTCCCCGCGATTCTGGAAGCGCTGCTCGAGTCAGGCGCGCTGGTTTATCCGTTGTATGTGCCGTCGGGACTGATTCCCGAGTCGAGTGTGCCGAAGCCTGAGATCACGATCGATCCACTGCGCTCTCGTTATCTGACTTTAACAACACGCGCGGACGAGGAAGGCCGCAAGCTCGCCGCGGCTTCAGGTGGCATTTACTATCCGATTCGCCGTTTGGAAGATCTGCAAAAGGCTTACGACGACGTGGTGGCCCAGCTGCGCTCGGCTTACACGATTACATACGCGTCGAATTCCGTGTCGTCGTCCGCGCCGCGGGTGCGCGTGCGCACGAACCGCGACGGCGCATCGATACGATTGAGTCCGGTCGTAGAATTGAATACGCCATAATTATCTCTGCGGTCTCTGCGGCCCTCTGCGTGCTCTGCGTTATAAAAGATTCTTTCACGCAGAGAACGCAGAGATACGCAGAGGGCCGCAGAGAATATTAATCCTGTGAATCAACCCCTTTTCAACGCACTCTTCGATGAAACCGAACGAAAGCCGTTAACCGTCTCTCAACTAACAACCTCGATTCGCACCGCGCTCGAGTCACGTTTCGCCGCCGTTTGGGTTGAAGGCGAAATCTCAAACTTCAAAGATCACTCATCCGGTCATTGGTACTTCACCCTTAAAGACGAGAACGCACAACTACGCGCGAAGTGTTTTCGCTCAACAAACATGCGCATTCGCTTTCGTCCGACCAACGGTCTGAAGGTGCGCGCGCGCGGCAAACTCTCCGTCTACGCACCGCGCGGTGAATATGAGTTAGTGGTCGACGCACTCGATCCAGTCGGCGCCGGCGCACTGCAAATCGCGTTCGAACAACTGCGCGCTCGCTTGCAGGCGGAAGGTCTATTTGCGAGCGAGTTAAAACGCCCGTTGCCGGTCTTTCCACGTCGAGTCGGTATCGTGACTTCGCCGACCGGAGCTGCGATTCGCGACATTCTCAACGTGATCTCGCGTCGCACAAGAACGGTTCACGTTCTGTTTGCACCGGCGAAGGTCCAGGGCGATCTCGCAGGGCCCGACATCGCGCGCGCCATTCGTTTTATCAATCTCTACCACGAACGAGCGCTGCGCGAGGGACGCACGGCCGATCTTGTTGACGTATTGATTGTTGGCCGCGGCGGCGGGTCGACGGAAGACTTGTGGGCGTTCAACCAGGAGGAAGTCGCGCGCGCGATTCGCAAATCAGCGATTCCGGTGATCTCAGCGGTGGGCCATGAAACGGACTACACCATCGCCGATTTCGTTGCCGATCATCGCGCGCCGACCCCTTCGGCAGCGGCGGAGATCGTCGCCGCGCGCGAAGATCAAATTTGCTCTTCGTTGGAACGTCTCGGAAAACAACTCGTCCGCCTGACGCGCTTTCAAGTCGTGCAGCTACGCGCGCGAGTTCAGAAAGAAGCAATGTCGCAGGCGTTCCACGAAGTGCAGTCGCGTTTGAACAATGCGCGCTCACGTTTCGATGCCGCGTCGTCGGCGTGTGACTCAGCGATAGAGCTCAAACTCCAGGAAGGACGCGAACGACTGGCGCTCGCGGCTGCTTCGCTTGACGCACTTTCTCCGCTTGGAGTCTTGCAGCGTGGTTACGCAATCGCGCAGGATGCAGCAGGAAAGCCCTTGCGCGATGCGGCGTCAGTGAATCAGGGCGATGCTGTCAGCGTGCGGCTGGCAAAGGGCAGACTAAACACGCGCGTGGAAACGATCGAAGCCGCGGAATAAAAGATGGCCCGACAACGCATAGTCATCAACGTCGACGGACCGCCGAGTCAAACCACCATGCGGAGCCCGCGAACGAGTGGCCGCAAACCACGACGCTGGCTGCGCGTGCTGGGGATCCTGGCCGGCTTGGTTTTGCTAGGCGTAGTAGTTGCGGCGGTTGGTGGCTATCTTTGGTGGCGAAATTATCAAACCACTCCTGCTTATGCATTGACACTACTGGCCCATGCGGCGCAGCAGAACGATGTGGCGGAGTTTGAGAAGCGAATCAACGACGAAGAGATCGCAAAGAACATGGTCGCGAGTGTCAGTCAAAAAGCATCGGCTCGTTACGGCCTCGCGATGAATAGTTCCGTTCAGGCACAGATTGAAAGACAGGTCCCCTCGCTGTTGCCACGCTTAAAGCAAACCATTCACGACGAGGTGGTGAAAGATATCAGGCTGTTCGCGTCGAAGGCAGAGCCACGAGGCTTCGTCACCTTACTGGTTGCGGTTCCGCGGTGGGTAAATATCACTACTGAAGGTGACGCCGCGAAGGTGAAAGTGCCGCTGCTCGATCGTGAAGTTGAGCTAACTATGCACCGCAGTGACGATCGCTGGCAGGTAACCGAAGTCAAAGATGATGTGCTGGTCCAACATGTCGTCGACAACATCATGAAAGAGCTGCCGCCGATTGGGAGTATCGATTCAAATAGTCCACTGTTTAAGAAACCGCAGCGGAGGAGATCGAGAAGTAGATGAATAATGGTCAGGAGCAAGGCCGGACGTTTGAAGCTTCTTTGGAAGCGTTGGAGCAGATTGTCCGCCAGTTGGAAGATGGCGATTTGTCGCTGGAAAAGAGTCTCGAATTGTTCGAGCAGGGCATTCGACTCTCGCGCGAGTGCCAGGAACGTTTGAGCCAGGCCGAGCGTCGCATCGAGATCTTGTTGCGCGACAATCAGGGACGACCGGTCACTGCTGCATACAACCAGCCCGCGGGCCAACCTGCCAACGACCGCACGTCCGAAGATGAAAATGCGTTCTAACGTCCGGTTTTCAAACTCACTCGAACTTGATGCTCTGCTGGCTGGTAGCCGCGCGTTGGTTGAAGTGGAGCTAAACAGCCTCCTGCCTTCGTCCGCCACTGCTCCGGAAAAGATCCACCAGGCGATTCGCTGGAGTGTTTTTGCCGGGGGCAAACGTTTTCGACCGGCATTGTTGTTAGTCGTCGGTCAGGCATTCAGCGCTCCCGGCAAGATCCTGCTCAAGACCGCCGCCGCGTTTGAGATGGTCCATACTTACTCGCTGATTCACGACGATCTGCCGGCGATGGATGACGACGATCTGCGGCGCGGAAGACCGACGTGTCACGTTCGTTTTGATGAAGCCACAGCGATTCTCGCGGGGGACGCGTTGCAAACCCTCGCTTTCCAAACTATCGCGCAGGATGATGAACTGAGTGCCGAAACGCGTATCGCGCTCATTTCGGAATTGGCGCGTGCCGCGGGAACACCGGACGGCATGGTTGCGGGGCAGGCGTTCGATATGGAAGCGGAGACGCGCCAGGTTAACAGCGCGCAGTTGGAGGAGATTCATCGACTCAAAACCGGCGCGCTAATCGTAGCGGCCGCACGCTCAGGGGCAATCATTGGGGGTGCGAGTGAGGGTGAGTTGGCGGCGGTGACGAGTTACGGTGCGCATCTCGGGTTGTTGTTTCAGATCACTGACGACTTTCTCGACGTAACCGCAACCGCCGAAGATCTCGGAAAGACGCCCGGCAAGGATGCGCGCTCAAACAAAGCGACTTATCCGGCACTGCACGGTATGGAAGAAACACGCGCCGCAGCTATCGACGCCCACCACGCCGCAGTGGACGCCCTTCAACAACTCGATCGCGAAACCGAAACACTCCACCGCATCGCAGACTTCATCCTGAATCGAACCGCCTGAAGAGTTCACGCAAAGGCGCAAAGAAGAAATTAAAAAGTCTTTGCGTCTTCCTTTGCGTCTTCCTTTGCGCCTTTGCGTGAAACTCTGTACTAAAACGAACGTTCGTGCTATATACTTTCCCGCCATGACAAGCGCCGCCAGGTCAACCGCGTCGAAGGGCCGCAAAGCCCAGGGCGAACGGACGCGTAAGGCTATTCTCGAAACTGCCGTACACATCGCCTCCGCCGAAGGACTCGAAGGACTGACCATCGGCCGGCTCGCGCTCGAACTATCGATGAGCAAGAGCGGCCTTTTCGCGCACTTCGGCTCAAAGGAAGATCTCCAGGTCGCTACTGTCGAAGCCGCGCGCGCCATCTTCATCCGCGAAGTTATTAAACCGGCATTTGAATCGGCTCAGGGACTGCTGCGTCTCTGGAAACTCTGCGACATCTGGCTCGCCTACGTGCAAAGCGGCGTGTTTCGCGGTGGTTGTTTCTTTGCTGCCGCAGCGGCAGAGTTTGATAGTCGTCCTGGTCCAGTGCGCGACCGTATCGCGGAAATCATGAAAGAGTGGCTTTCAACTCTGCGTAACGCGATCGTCGAAGCACAAAAAGCCGGACAACTCAACAAAGAAATCGACGCTACACAACTCGCTTTCGAATTCAACTCACTCGAACTGGGCGCCAACTGGGCGTTCCAGCTTTACGGCGACCTTCGCGCTTTCAAACGTGCGCGCGAAGCAATCCGCGAGCGACTTAGCAGATACGCGACAGCCGCGGGCCTGCCGTTGCTTTCAATGGCAAAGACTCAGAGCAGCCGAGCACGCGCCTGAGACGATCAACATGGACGACGATCAAACCCTGGCAGTGGTGCGCAAGCGGAAAGCTGCGTGGGATGGCATCAAGCTCGAACACTGCCAGCTTCGCCCCGGTGAGTTGCCGCGCCATCGTCATCGCGAACACGTCATCCTCCTCTCGTTAACTGACGGTTGCAGGGGTCAACTCATCACCGGTAGCGGCATTGGTATAAGCGGCACGCAAACAAAAGGGAACATTTGCGTCGTTCCCGCCGGTCTCGAACATCAGGCATTGCTCGAAGCCAACTCAGAACAACTCGCGTTGTACATCGATCCGTCGCTCATCACGAAGGCCGCTTCAGAAGCGCAACTCGCCGGCAATTTCGAACTTGCCGAGCGCTACACGCGTCGCGACAAAGTCATAAACAGTATTGGCATGGCGTTGTTGGCTGAGCTCGAGTCGGAAGGATTGAGCGGCCGGCTCTATGCCGAATCGCTGGCGAATGTGCTCGCGGTCCACCTGTTGAGGTATTACTCGGTTCCAGGCACGCGACCGGCTTTCACGGGCGGCTTGTCGGCAATGAAGTTGCGCCAGGTAACGGAATTCATTGGCGACAACTATGGCCGTGAGATAAAACTGGCTGAACTGGCCCAGGTCGCAGGCATGAGTAGTTTCCACTTCGCGCGTGAGTTCAAGCGCACCACCGGCACGACGCCGCATCAGTACCTCATCAAGTTTCGCATCGAGCGCGCTAAAGCGTTGCTGGCAAAACGCGATCTGCCGTTAATCGAAGTCAGCCTCCGTTCGGGTTTTAGTCATCAAAGTCACTTCACACGCCTGTTTCGCAGAGTGACGGGAACCACACCTCATTCGTACCGCACCCGGCTAGTCTAAACAACAGCAAGAACAGTCAACGCCAGCAAGAACCGGAAAGACCTGCGTTCAGGTTTCCGCCAAACTAATACTCATGAAAAACGTTTGCTTCGCAACCATCATTTTGCTTGCAGCCGCCGTCCTCAGTAACGCCCAATCAACAGATTCGAAATCAATTCTGCGTCGCGGCGACGCGCTCGTAGCCCAGGAGCAGTACAAACTCGCAATCGCGGAGTACAGTAAAGTTTCGACTCGCGATCGCGATGCATTTGCACGAGCGACGTACAACATCGGCGTCTGCTATTACGAACTCTGGCAGACTGACGACGCGATTGAGTTTTACAAACGCGCGGTGGAGTTGAAACAGGGCAACTATCCGAAGGCCTCGTACGCACTCGGTGTCGCACTGGAAAATCAAAATAAGATCAGCGAAGCGAAGAAGGCTTATGAACGAGCACGCGGTGAGCTTGCGCGCGCGACGTACAGAATCGGGCTGCTTGAAGCAAAGGCCGGTGAATTTGAGAAAGCTGCGGCGCTGTTTCGTGAAGCAGCCGCGCGTGCCGGCGAACACGTTCCGGCGAGTCAT
>JBKPJP010000179.1:0-9485 GCA_046730735.1 Acidobacteriota bacterium
CGCCTGAAGTGTGTGATTCCCTGCGACGCCTTCGCCGAAAAACGAAAGTCTTTCGGCACCTGCGCTTTCCAACTCTCAATCATTTCCGGTTTCGGCAGACGATAGAAGGTATTGTTCAACTCGACCGCTTTGAAGCGTTCCGCGTAGTAGGAAAGCATGTCTTTGGGTGAGAGGTTTGCGGGATAAAACTTTCCCTTCCATTCCTTGTAACTATACCCGCTGGTGCCGACGTAGATCATTGCCGATTTCCAATTGCCGTTTGTCGATTTGTCTGAAGATACCGCAAATCAGAAAATTGGCAATCGGCAATTGGCAATCGGCAATGATCCGTGATACACAGGCACGCATGTCCACCGTCACGACGAATATCGAATCAGTGCTCCAGGAAGAGCGTGTATTCCCGCCGCCGGAAGGGTTTTCGCAGCAGGCACACATCAAGTCGATGGCTGAGCTCGAGAAGCTGCGAGCGGAAGCAGATGCTGACCCGGAAGCGTTCTGGGCACGAGTGGCTGAAGAGCTTCACTGGTTTAAGACGTGGGACACTGTGCTCAAATGGGATCCGCCTCACGCGGAGTGGTTTGGCGGCGGCAAGATCAATATTTCTTACAACTGTCTCGATCGGCATCTCTACACGTGGCGCCGTAACAAAGCCGCGCTGATCTGGGAAGGCGAACCCGGCGAGCAACGTACCTTCACTTATCAACAACTGCACACCGAAGTCTGCAAGTTTGCGAACGTACTCAAGCACGCGAACATTCAACGCGGAGACCGTGTCGCGCTCTACATGCCGCTGATTCCCGAACTCGCGATCGCGATGCTCGCTTGCGCGCGTATAGGCGCCACGCATTCGGTCGTCTTCGGCGGCTTCTCGAGTTCCGCGTTGATCGATCGCATCACCGATGCGAGTTGCAAACTGGTGGTCACGGCCGATGGCGGCTGGCGTCGTGGCAAGGAAGTCAAACTAAAACCCGCAGTCGACGAAGCACTGAAGTCAACGCCTTCAGTAAATGCATGTATCGTGGTCCAACGCACCGGATCACCGCAGCACATGGAAGAAGGTCGCGATTTCTGGTGGCACGACTTGATGGAGACTGTCGATGCTGAGTGTCCCGCGGAGGAGTTGGACAGCGAGCATCCGCTCTACATCCTGTACACATCCGGAACCACCGGTAAACCAAAAGGCATTCTCCACACGACTGCCGGCTATCTACTACAAGTGCACCTGACGACGAAGTGGGTCTTCGATATCAAGGATGAAGATCTCTACTGGTGTACTGCCGACATCGGTTGGGTTACAGGTCACAGCTACGTTGTTTATGGACCACTCTCAAACGGCGCCTCTGTTTTAATGTATGAAGGCGCGCCAAACTTTCCCGAGCCAGATCGTTTCTGGTCCATGATCGAGCGTCATCGCGTGAACGTTTTTTACACAGCGCCTACTGCGATTCGCGCGTTCATCAAGTGGGGCGAGCACTGGCCGCTGAAGCATGACCTTTCAAGCCTGCGCCTGCTCGGCACCGTGGGCGAACCGATTAATCCCGAGGCGTGGATGTGGTATCGCGAGATCATCGGTAAAGATAAGTGTCCGATTGTGGACACCTGGTGGCAAACTGAGACAGGTGCGATCATGATTACACCGATTCCCGGCGCCACTCCGACCACGCCCGGTTCTGCGACAAAGCCGTTCCCTGGCATTGACGCCGACATAATGACCAGAGACGGTAAATCCATGGGTGCAAGTGAGGGCGGCTATCTCGTTATCAAGCGTCCCTGGCCGTCGATGCTGCGAACGATCTGGGGCGACGACGAGCGTTATAAACAGCAATATTGGTCGCAAATTGACGGGATTTACTTCGCGGGCGACGGCGCCCGGCGTGACGAGCATGGTTATTTTTGGATAATGGGCCGCATCGACGATGTTATTAACGTAAGCGGCCATAGACTGGGAACAGCGGAGATCGAGAGCGCGCTCGTGTCGCACAGTGCGGTTGCCGAGGCCGCAGTGGTTGCTCGTCCGGACGATGTAAAAGGATCCGCGATCGTGGCTTTTGTGACACTGGAAGGTTCGCACAATCCGTCGGACGAATTGAATCAGGAGCTACGAGCGCACGTAGTAAAAGAGATCGGCGCGCTCGCGCGGCCCGACGATCTCAGATTTACTGACGCTTTGCCAAAGACGCGATCCGGCAAGATCATGCGCCGGCTCCTGCGCGAGATCGCCACCAGCGGCTCGGTTGCCGGTGACGTGACAACACTCGAAGATTTTTCGGTGCTTGAGAAGCTGCGGGCTGAAGAAGAATAGGAGGGCTTTGAGGATGCCCCGAACAATGGAGACAGAAAATCGCACTGGACCACGCTACCTCGCCAGTCTCGAGGTAAAAGCCGAGTGGGATGAACCGAGCGGCACACACATCGTCGCTGAAGGAACGACGGAGAACGTCGGTCCTGAAGGCACGCTTGTGCATCTGCCCAGGCAGTTGCCCGATGTTGGCAGTCGTGTGCGTCTCGAAGTACTCGGAGAATCAGGCGAGAAGTTACAGGTGATCGCAGAAGTGCTGCGCATCGAACGTCACCCCGGCCACCCACTCGCTGCGCTTCAGCTACTCGGCGAAACCGATGAATGGAAGGGGCTGATTTGGGAGCCGGCTGCTCCGCGCGTGACTCCGCCACCAGTCGCGGAAGGTGAAGGTGAAGAGGAAACTGAAGGCGACGACGATGTAACTCACTGAGGAGTGTTCAACAATGGCATCCTCCGACAATAACGGATCTTACGATCGCAGGCGTTTCCCACGTTACTACGTCACTTCGCGAGTAACTCTCGCCATTGAAGATGAAAGCCTGAAGGAGTCGATCAGTATCGGCGAACCGCAGGACATCAGCCTCGGTGGCCTCAGAGTTACAAATCTTCCCTCGTGTCCCAACGTCAAAGTTGGAGATCAACTCGGACTGCTGCTGCTTGATGGCGACGATGCGCTATCGTTAACTGGAGAAGTAGTCCATCATTCCACCCCCGATACGTTTGGAGTTGAATTTCGCGGGCTGAGCACTCAGGATCAAAGAGCGGTAGGCGACTTGATCGGGCGGCTGCACGCGCGGCTTTAAAGGTTTAGTGAGACAAGAAAAAACCAAAGATACTGCGGCTACAGCGGCGAGAGCAGCGGTGGAGGCCTATGGTCCATCGACGCGCGTTGTGCTGCGTATCATCTTTGTTGTTATCGGCGTCCTTGGTCTGCTCTGGGTAATTTCACGGATAACGGGAATCATCCTGCTGCTGGTCCTCTCGATCTTTTTCGCTTATCTGGTATCGCCGCTCGTGGAGTTTTTGCGACGACCTAGGACGGTTGGAGAGCGCACTGTCGCAATTCCCAAAGTCGTGGCGATTGTCCTGTCGTACCTGATCATCCTCTCAGCGCTCGTGTTTGCGGTCTTTATAATCCTGCCAAGTCTCAGCAATCAGTTTCCCGAGTTTGCGACCCAGGCAAAAGAGTATTGGAAATCTCTGGGCGACAAGACACAGCAGATCATCGAGTATTCCAAGTCGCGCCGGATTCCTCCGCGGGTCGTTGACGCGGCCAACGAAGCAGTTCCGAAAGTTCTGGAGAAAGTCAGTACCGCTGCCACTGAATTCGCGACTGCAACGCTGGCGTATGTCCTTTTTTATGCGCCCTGGCTCATTTTGATTCCGATTCTCGCGTTTTTTCTTTTGAAAGATGCGGAAGGCTTCCGGCGTTCGGCGTTACTGATGCTGCCGCGCGGCCGTTGGCGCTGGCGTGGAGATGAATTTTTCCAGGACATCAACAACACTCTTGCGGCTTACATTCGCGCGCAACTGACTGCCTGCCTTTTAATCGGACTGATTTGCTCAATTGGATTTACCCTCCTGGGTCTGCCAGGCGGATTGGTGATGGGAGTTCTGGCGGGATTCTTCGAGTTTATCCCGTTGGTTGGACCACTCGCTATCGCGTTAATGGCGACTGTCATTGCGATGTTTCAGAATGGGCCATTCAATGCTTTTCTGGTATTGCTGTTTCTGGGCGTGTTGAGAATTGCGCAGGACTACGCCATCTATCCGCGACTGATCGGCCAGGGGATTCATCTTCATCCGCTCGCGGTGATATTCGCAATTCTCGCCGGGGAAAAACTCGCGGGCGTCGCCGGAATTTTTCTCGCGATTCCGGTGGTTGCGATTTTAACCGTCAGTTATCGACACTGGATGGAGCATCGCGGCAGTGAGGGTATTGCGGATCTCCTCGAACCGAGCAGCCCTTCCGACCCGGCTAAAGTTGCGGAACTCGCCGCGAAAAACGTTGAAGAGCTAAACACTGAGTCAACGCCCGAGCAGATGGAGCGCGCGCGTCCCGATCTGACCACTGGTGAATTGAAGATGCCGGAGAGTTAAGCCTTCGCTTCGGCAGTCATCGCTTCCATCAATCCGACAAATCTCTGAAAGTGATGTTCCGCATCGTGTGGTCCAGGTCCAGATTCTGGATGGTATTGCACTGAGATCACCGGCAAGGTGCGATGTCTCATCCCCTCGACGCATTGATCGTTGAGGTTGATGTGAGTGATCTCGACTTCCGGTGGCAGACTTTCAGCACTGACAGCGAAGCCATGATTGTGTGAAGTGATCTCAACTGTCTGGTCCGATAACTGTTTCACCGGTTGGTTGCCGCCGCGATGTCCAAACACGAGTTTGAACGTCTTTGCTCCGAAGGCGCGGCCAAGCAGTTGATGCCCGAAACAGATCCCGAACACCGGTACGTTCGCCTTCAGCAACTCGCGAATCTCGGCGACTTCGTTGTCCATCGACGCGGGATCGCCTGGTCCATTCGACAGGAAAATTCCATCGGGTTTGAGTGCGAGCGCTTCGGCGGCTGAAGTTGATGCGGGTACGACTGTCGTGCGCACGCCCAGTTCCGCGAGTTCGCGCAGTGAATTTCTTTTGACGCCGAAGTCGTAACAGACGATGTGAAAACGTTCTTCACCGGCGGCGGGAAACTCGTAGGGCGCGCGCGTTGTCACGACACTGGCGAGTTCGCGATTCTCCATTGGTGGCGATTGGCGCGCTTTTTCAACGAGGCTCTTTTCGTCGAGATCGATGGTCGAGAGACAGGCGCGCATCGCGCCCTTGTCGCGGATGTGGCGCACGAGCGCGCGCGTGTCGATGCCTTCAATGGCGACGATGTTCCAGCGTTTCAAATACGACTCGAGACTCTCTTCGGCGCGCCAGTTTGATGTGATGCGGCTCGCTTCGCGGACGACGAATCCTTCGACCCACGGGCGCGTTGATTCAGAGTCGGCCTCGTTTACGCCGTAATTGCCGATGAGTGGATAAGTCATGCAGACGATCTGGCCTGCGTATGAGGGATCGGTGAGGACTTCCTGGTATCCGGTCATCGAAGTATTGAAGACCATCTCCCCGCACACCTCACCCTCAGCCGCCCACGACCGCCCACGAAACGTGCGACCATCTTCAAGTGCTAAAAGCGCTGGATTTTTCATGCTTTGTATAGGTCCTATATTGGCTCGCCTCGAGTCGTAGCTATTGGCTCGCCTCGAAGAGTCGCAGCTATTGGCTCGCCTCGAAGAGTCGTAGCTATTGGCTCGCCTCGAAGAGTCGTAGCTATTGGCTCGCCTCGAAGAGTCGCAGCTATTGGCTCGCCTCGAAGAGTCGTAGCTATTGGCTCGCCTCGAAGGAGTCGTAGCTATTGGCTCGCCTCGAAGAGTCGCAGCGCCAAAGGCGCGGGACGAGCACGTGAATCGCAGCGCTGAAGGCGCGCAATATAATAGCCAGGGGCAAGCGCGAGCGAAGCGAGCGCGTCGCCCCTGGTAACGGATCAAAAATTTAACGTCAAGGCCTGAAAGGCCGAAATACGTATTACGCCCTTTCAGGGCTGCGTCGCATGTTAGGGAATTATCCAGGGGCGACGTCCCGACAAAGTCGGGACTTGCCCCTGGCTTTCATATTCCGCGCCTTCGGCGCTGCGATTCATCCGCGGCTATTGGCTGCTCTTAATAAATTGCTGTGCTTCGTTCAGCCAGCGCTTGCTCGAGCGATACTTATACGCCGGGGCTGTTTTAACCGCCTCGATACACGCCTGCATCAAACTCGTGGCTTCGCGCTTGTGACCGAGACCCGCGTGCGCGCGGCCCATTAGATAGAGCCCTTCGGGATCTGACGGGCGGTGTTCGAGAAACTGGTCCAACGCCGTCCGTGCGTCTTCAAATTGTCCCGCCGCGATGTACGTCGCCGCCACTTCACGCCAGACTTCGTACTGCGAATGCGCTTGATTCCGCGTCACCACATGCTCAAAACTCTGAATCGCATCACCGTATCGCTTCTGCTGTCGCGCGATGCGTCCGAGTTGATACGCAGCGTCGATCTCTTCCGGATCGATCTCGAGGGCGCGCTCAAAGCGCGCCTTGGCTTCGTCGAGTTCGCCACGGCTCTGATGAATCAGACCGAGATTGTAATGCGCGGACGCATCCGCGGGATTCAAAGTCGCTGATTCGAGATTCTGCTTGAACGCAGCCTTCGCGCGATGGCTGCCCATGATGTCAACGAAATAACCGCGCAACAGGAAGAACAGCAGGATCAGCAAAAACGGCGAACCAAAAACTCCGGCAAACAGGTGCATTGCAATCGGCAGAACAAAAGACGATGCAACACTGCCAACCAGAGTCACTATAAAAGCGCGCATCGCCGACATTCGAAACGTTTCCTTCACCCCGATGATCGTTCCGAGTCCAAACAACCAGATTTGAAAGCCCGTGAAGAGACGATACGACACCATCACGGGATTTCTGAGCTCGTCGTCATACTGCGGACCGGGTGGAAACATTCCGCGCCATTGATCGGCATTCTGGACCACGTAGGCAACGTACGATGCCTGAATTCCGGTGTAGTGAAGAAAAGCAGCAATCAGGATGGCGAAGATGTTGGCGGCCGTCAGTACATAAAACAACGTCGCCGCCAGGGGCGCATACTCCTGAGTGATCACGATTCGGAAACTGCCGCGTCGATCAAACGTGTTGGCGATAAGAGTGAGAATCGGAACGAGAATGATCGCGACAATCGCCACGACCTTCCCGGCCCGGAACAGATCGGAGAACAAGCCACCGCCAACTCCAGTGATCCCAAACCTCTCCATCACGAAGTTGAATGCGGCCTGACTGAGAAACGCCAGCAGCGCCACAGGCGCGAGCGAGCCGCGGTCGCGCATGCCCCGCATTCCACGCACCGGAGCGTAGAAAATCATGAGCAGATAGCGCAGCCAGTCAATCATAGGAATCACGGCTGTGGCGATGATTCACCGGGTATATAAGGCTGTGGCGTCGGTTCTCCGTCCGGAGTCGGCTGAAACGTGGGCGTAAACCCGGGCGATTGCGGTCCCGCCTGGTTGATGTCCTCGTGATGAATGACACTGGCGGCCGCCAATGGCCAATAGCGAAACAGCGCCTTCCCATAGATGTATTTTTTAGGCACTAATCCCCAGATTCGTGAATCGCTCGAGTTGTCGCGATTGTCACCCATCACAAAGTAATAGTTTGGCCGCACGTAAACTTCAGTCAGGCTGCGGTGCGACAAGTTCAACCGCGGATCGAGATACGTCTCTTCGAGATCTCGCCCGTTTACGCGCACGATCCCCTCGTGAACTTCAATCCGGTCACCCGGCAAACCGATAACCCGCTTGATATAACTCTTCGACGGATCGTCCGGAAACCAGAAGACGACGATGTCGCCGCGCTCGATCTTGGGCGCCCAACGATAGTCGTCGTAGTAGATCAATTTGTTGACGAAGATCCGTTCGCCATCGTGCAGACGAGGCAACATCGAAGTGCCCTCAACCTTTACCGGTTGCACGATAAAAACCACGACGAGCGCCGCGATCATTAGTGCGAAAATCAGGTCCCGGAGTAGCAGGCGCGCTTCAGACCAGAGATCGTTCCGCGACGCATCTTCGGGGCTGTGTACCTGGATGTCTTTGTCGTCGTCGATGTGAACGCCACCGAATGGAGGTGGCCGGCGTTTTCGAATTCCAAACATAAGTCAAACACTCTATGGCGGTTTGAGGTTAGCTTTCACATCGCGCCTTGTCAAACTACAGTAAAGCGATTCCTTGACAGGCTTTACCAACGCTTCCTATCATCGTCGTCTGCATTTTGCTGCCCCGGCAAACGTGCCCCGGCGAAGCAGAAAAGAGGCCCCTAGTCGTGATTAAGTTGGATATCATCAATCGCGTTGCTGACAAGACCGGCGTGCCGAAGATGAAGGCCGAACAAGCGGTCGAAGCTCTTTTTCATTCGATGAAGGAAGCACTGACCAGGGGTGAACGAATCGAGCTGCGCGGGTTTGGCGTGTTTGTCGTGAAGCCGCGGAAGCGAGGCGTCGGCAGAAATCCTCGCACTGGGGAAGAAGTGGCGATTCCTTCAGGCAAGACGATTCGCTTCAAGCCTGGCAAAGACCTTCAGGCTCACGACGACGGTGACGCGGACGTCGACGTGGACGATGCAGGCGACGACGACGAATTTTAGGGTTGGTTAGACTTTAAAGGGTTATTCGAAGGCTAGAGTTGGCTCGCGCGAGCATCCAGACTCTGGCCTTCAGCTTCTTAAGAACGAGTAATGGCGGAATCGATTAGAACTGTACCACCGGGTTTCAACTTCGAACGGACCGCTCCGGCGATTTCAGCGCGCGAGTGGCGAGTGCACGGCAGTCTCCTCATTCTTACGATCATCACGACTACCCTCGCGGGCATCGTTCTCGTGGCTCCCGAAATGCCAACAGTGGAGCCACCTTTGGGCACGCCGCTGGACTACTTGCTTTACATCCCGCTCTCATATCTTTACTGGGGCGCGGAGTTGTTTAAATACTCGATGGCCAATCCGCATCTGATTGCGGAAGGCGCAACCTTTTCAGCGTCTTTGCTCGCGATCCTCTTCTCGCATGAGATGGGTCACTATCTCGCGTGCCGTTACTACAAAGTGGACGCGACCCTTCCGTACTTCATTCCGGCGCCACCGATCTTCCTCGCCGGGACGTTTGGGGCGTTTATCAAAATTCGCTCGCCGATTCCGACGCGCCGGGCGTTATTCGATATCGGTCTTGCTGGTCCACTCGCGGGGTTTGTCGTAGCTCTGCCAGTGGCCGTCGCGGGGATCTTAACTGTCGGACCACCAGTCCAGACTGCGGCTTCTGAGGGTCAGTTGATCTTCTTCAACGATCCGCTGCTGTTTCGTTTGATATCGAAGTTAGCGGGAATTCCGTTGGATCCGAACTCGCCGATCAATCCTCTATACATGGCGGCGTGGATTGGTCTGCTGGTTACGAGTCTGAACCTGATGCCGGTGGGACAACTCGATGGTGGTCACGGGACTTTCGCAGTCTTTGGCGTGCGCGCACACCGGATCATCAGCCGCATCGCTTTTGTCACAGTCGTGGTGCTTGCGCTCCTCGGCTTCTTGTGGCACAACAGCCCCAGTGG
>JBKPJP010000180.1:0-4016 GCA_046730735.1 Acidobacteriota bacterium
CATACGGAGTGCGCAGGTCGGGATCAATCGTAAACAGAACTGGATTTTGATTTATCGTTGCCTGGTCAATCAGTGTGCGAGGGATTTTGAACGTGGGTGTTGTTATGGGAACGATTCCTCCGCCCGACACTGTGCCGTTAAGGTTCGACAGCGTTTGCACGGAACTTAATCCGTCGTTGCCGTCACTGGCTGAGTTTTCAGCGGCTTGGATCAGACTGTCGATTACGTAGTTGATGGAGTAACCGCCTTGAATCGCAGTCTTGCCCCCGCCGAACGGATCCCACGAGAAACTGAAACTTGGAGCGAAGTTGTTTCGATCGGGTTTCCAAAGGCCGTCGCTTCCGGCAACGTCTATCACGACGTTTGGATCATACAGTGCCGCCAATCCACCGACGGGCAAGAGCGCGAGATTGTTTGTCTCCTTTACGGGTGAGTAGTAGTCGTATCGAAGGCCCAGTTTTAGTGACAGGTTGGGCCTGACCTTCCAGGTATCACTGCCGTAAAAACCGATAGCGTTGAAGCTAAAGTTGCGGCGTTGTTCCGCGCCTTTGACATAACCCGATGAACCGTCGGTAGCGTTGAAGACCTGTGTAGCACTAGTTACAGCGCCGGTCAGTAGCGCCAGCAGATTCGAAGCGTTGTTGAAGTCCGTCGTGGCGATGCCACCGGGGAATTGGGTCGTGTTGGTTGAACTCAGAGGATTAATGTTGCCGGCGCCGAAGCCAATCGTGTATTGCGGCAAAATACCGCCGAAGCTGAACGGCTCAACTTCCGTGCGACGGAAGTTACCTCCAAATTGAAAAATGTGATTGCTCCTTACCCAGGTAGCATTGTCCATTACTTCGTGGACTTTACTGCTGCGGCCGCTTTCAAGAGAGTTTTGAACCGGATTGGTTACGGTCGTGCCTATGCTGGGGAACACCAGTTGGTTGCCCTCGGGGAACAGCACGTTCGTGAAGAATAAAGACCGCTGACGATAGAACCCTCCACGCAGTTCGTTGGAGACGCTTTGTGTGGGAGTAAAAGACCACGCTAGTGCCAGGCGTTGACGTCGCGGACTCTGTCCCTTACCAGGCAGGCCGGGGAATGGTTCTCCCGTGTTATTTGTGATGGCATCGTTCGGAGTGAGAACGCTGTCTTTGCTATACACTCCCTCAAAACGACTGCGTTGCGACAACTCGTAATCGATGCGGAAGCCAAAAAGCCGATCGGTGCTTCCTCCCGGACTATTGAAGCGGAAGGCGCCTGTGTTCACACGATCACCTGCCGCAGTGATATCGTTGGGCGTTGGAGTCAGGTTGATCAAACTTTGGATGCGAGGGTCGATAGTTCGCCCGGTGAGACTGAGAAGATTGATCGTGCGAAACTGACCATTATCGGCACGCCGGTAAGTGAAGTTGCCCGCGCGTGCAGCGCTCGTCAACACAGTCCTCGTCAGAGCCGCGTGTTCGGCGTTGCGAGTCTCTTCGTAAAACGTGTAGAAGAACAACTTATCTTTCTGCGTGAGCGATGGGCCGTCCTCACCGAAGCGCAGGAGCGCAAATGGTCCACCGACGTTGAAGCCGAATTGGTTTCGGATGAGTTTCTCTTTGGGAAGTCCGACACGATTGTTGAAGAATGAGTTTGCGTCAAACACATCGTTCCGGTGGTACTCAAACAGGCTTCCATGAAATTGGTTCGAGCCACGCGGAGTGACAAGTTTTATCTGCGCGGCTCCCGTTCCGTCCGACGCCCCCGCGTTTTGACTGATGATGGTGAACTCGCCTACGCCTGACACGCTCGGTCCGGCTTGCGCGAACAGGCTGCTGCTGGAGTTACCTCTCAAGTAAGGTTCCTGCACGTTGATGCCGTCCCAGGTGATGTTGTTATAACTGCCGCGCATGCCGTTGATCGTGGCGTTCCTGGTACCCGCGATTGTGGTGACGCCAGGTTGAAGTAGTGCGAGCTGAACAGGGTTTCTCCCGTTAAGCGGAAGGTCGTTGATCTGCTTTTCAAGTACGGTCCGCGCGATTTCGCCGCTCTCACTGTTGACGAGGGATTGAGAATCGGAGGCTATGGTGGTCACTGTCTCTGACACGCCGCCCGTTTGCAGTTCCAGATGGACCGTAGCTGGAACACCGACGTTAACTTTGACGCCGCGAGTTTCCGTTCTCTTGAAGCCGGTCGCTTCCGCCACAAGAATGTATTCACCTGAGCGCACCTCGGTGAAAACAAAAGACCCTTCATCATTAGTGGTATTGGTAACTTCGCGATTCGTAGCCATATCGATGAGGGTCACACGCGCTCCGGGGACAAATGCCCCTTTTTCGTCCTTGACCGTTCCGTTAACTGTTGAGACCGTCGTTTGAGCAAAGGCGGTCAACCCGAACAAAAAGACGACGAGAAACAAAGCCATCGCCGTGCGCTTCGTAGAGCGGTGCAACTGACTCATCTCAACACCTCCAATTTTTCGTTTGTTTAGCTAGTGTAATGCGCGTCGCAGTGAGTGACGTTTTTGTTAAAGCAAGGTTTGTGCCTGATACTCGGCCGGGAGTAGTGAGGTTGATCGGTGGACTTTATACGAGATCGAAAAGTCGATCTGCGTCTAATTCCAAATTTGTAAAGATGTTCTTTTGAAGATCCGCAAATCTGTCGAAAGGCTCTTTCCGATATTTCGTACAAGAGACTTGTTTCGAGGCTATTTTCTCCACTCGATCGGGAACAATTTTCCGGCCGCATCAGGATCAAGCTTGAGACCGACAAGTTCTGCGGCGTGAGCGAGGACAGGATCTCGATTCGCGGCGAGATCAGCAGCGGTAGGGAGCAACAGTTCGTCCGGCGTTACGCCGACATGTTCGAGACTCTTACCGTCTTTCATGATTACGTCCGCATTCGTGATACTCGCTCCATAAAAGGTTACAGTCTCCAATCCAACCTCGTGGCCGTAACGTATGCTTTGCATAACGGCGCCCGCCGAACGATCGCCTACAACAATGCCACGTTTTTCAAGTTGGATGACACGCGAAAATACTTCAGACGCTGACGCGGATCGGTTATCGATCAATACGACCAACTTTCCTTTGAATCCTCCATTGCCCTTAGACTGGGCCGTCTCCGTTTTTACTTCCTTGCGATACTTCACGTCGGAAACCTTGATGTCCTGTTCAAAGAAATATCCGAGCAATCGTTTAAGCATTATCACCAGACCTCCACCATTACCTCTTAGATCAAGTACTAAGGCCTGGTGCTTCTTAACGCGCGCCATGATGTTAGCCAGCTCGCTCTCATCGTAAATGTCAAAACCCGGCATCTTCCAGATAATCACATCGTCCTTCTCATAGAAGCGATCCCGATTGAGGCGGGCTTCATTCTCTGCTTCGATTTGGATATTTTTTATATCGTCAGACGTTATGTCCGCCAGATCCAATTGTTTTTTACCGGGCTGGATTTTTGCGAGCACATCCAATTGGCGAGGAGCGCCTTCAGGACTTTGCACAACGAGTCGCATGCCGGGCTTCGGTCTTAAGGTGTAATAGTAGTACTGAATCTTCCACAGCACTTCTCGCGTAGGCGTGAAGCCATCGATCGAGAGAATCAAGTCGCCTCGTTTCAGTCCCTTTGCTTCGGCATCGCTGCCGGGCTTGACGGCAATGACGTAACACTTGTCTCCAATGGCCTGCATCTGCCAGCCATATTCAACCTTCGCTGCTCGAGGTGGCGGAAGGAAGAAGAGGTGAGAATCGTCAAAGTCCAGCAAGGCTTGAGCAATAACGCCGAATATCTCGCCGTTTGATTTTGCCTTTTTGATTCTTTCATCCGCCTCGCCGAATCGTTCCTTGAGGTCGATGCCATGAAAACTCGGGTCGTAATAATGCTTCTCGATGTCCAGGCGAATCAGCTTCAACATTTCTCGCCCTGCTTCTCGGTCGTAACTAGTTAGGGATTGGCCCACGGCCGAACTAGCCAGGCCACAGGATAGGAGGATCGTTATCGCAATCAGTTCGCATATTGAGGAAGATATGTGGATAGTTCTCAAG
>JBKPJP010000181.1:0-4614 GCA_046730735.1 Acidobacteriota bacterium
AGGCGACTATCTCGCGACCGTGACGCTCGGTTTCGGCCAGATCCTCGTCGTCTTTCTCAACAACATCGAGGCGGTCGGCGGCGGGCGTGGTTATTCAGGCATTCCAATCGTGCAACGTTTCTTCTGGATATTCCTGATAGCGGTGCTGACGATTGTCATCGTCTACAACATCGTCAACTCGGCTTTTGGTCGCGCGCTGATTTCAATTCGCGACGACGAATTGGCTGCGGAAGCGATGGGCGTGCACACGACGCGCTACAAAGTGATGGCGTTTGTCATCTCGTCCGCAATGGCAGGCGCCGGCGGCGTGTTGCTGGCCCACTTCGACGGCTATCTCAATCCGAAGTCGTTCGAGTTCATCAAGTCGTTCGAGATCCTGATTATGATCATTCTCGGCGGCCTGGGATCGATTGTCGGCTCGGTCATTGGTGCGATCGTACTGACGATTCTGCCCGAGAGCCTGCGCGCGTTTGCCGAGTATCGTATGGTGATCTATTCCCTGCTGCTGATCATCCTGATGATCACTCGACCGCAGGGCTTGCTGGGTTCGACAAACGCATTCAAGGGCTTGCGAAAGCGTATCAGGAGAATGACGGAAGGCCCGAGTGGTACGGCAAGTTCGGCCACGCAAAGCGAGAGCTCGCTGGGAAGTGAGAAGTCCAGATGAGCACAAACGGTAACGACGTCGTACTGCAAACTGACAAGACTACGATTCGCTTTGGCGGACTGACCGCCGTGAACGAGTTGGATATGGCTGTCAAGCAAGGTGAGATCTACGGCCTTATCGGACCAAACGGCGCCGGGAAAACAACCATCTTCAACCTGCTTACCGGAGTCTACGAACCGACTTCAGGATCAATTTATTTCAACGGGCAGCGAATCGATGGTTTGCGGCCGTACCAGATTGCGAGTCGCGGCATTTCGCGCACGTTTCAAAACATCCGGCTCTTTCCGAGTATGACAGTGCTCGAAAACGTGATGACAGCCTGTCACATTCACATGGGCCAGAAACTGATCGATGCCGTACTGCGAACGCCGCGTTTCAATCGTGACGAGAAGAAGCATCGCGACTACTGCTTCGAGTTGCTGGAGATATTCGATCTCGCTCGCGTTTGTGACGAAGGTGGGACCAGTCTGCCTTATGGTTCGCAGCGTAGACTCGAGATTGTGCGTGCGTTGGCGACGAGACCACAACTGCTCTTACTCGACGAGCCCGCGGCAGGCATGAATCCTTCGGAGCAGGAAGATCTGATGCACCTGATCAAACAGATCAGAGATCGCTTTGGACTCACGATCCTGCTCGTCGAACACAATATGAAAGTGGTGATGGGCGTTTGCGAGCGCATTCAGGTTGTCGATTATGGAAAGTCGATCGCACTCGGCCTGCCACAGGAGATTAAAAACGATCCGAAAGTGATCGAAGCCTATCTAGGAGATTGATAATTGCCGATTTTCGATTGCCGATTGCCGATTTAAAGAATTCAGACGCGTAGCGAGTTACAGCAAATCGGCAATCGGCAATCGAAAATCGGCAATAATTCTCATGCTTTCGCTGCATAACGTTTCCGTAAACTACGGCGCCATCGAGGCCCTGACTGACATTTCGCTGCACGTTAATCAGGGTGAAGTGGTTACACTCATCGGCGCAAACGGCGCCGGCAAAACCACTACCCTCCGGACCATCACCGGCCTGCTGCAACCACGCGCCGGCAAAGTCGTCTTCGAAGAAGAAGACATCAGCGGCAAGCCCACGCACCAACTCGTCGCTCGCGGTATTTCCATGTCGCCCGAAGGACGCGGAGTCTTCGCCAATCTTTCCGTTCGTGAAAACCTGCAAATGGGCGCTTATCTGAACAAGAACAAACGCGCCGTCGCCGCCGATATGGAACACGCATTCAGGATGTTTCCACGACTGAAGGAACGTGAAGCGCAGAAAGCCGGAACACTCTCAGGCGGCGAACAACAGATGCTCGCGATGGGTCGCGCGCTGATGTCCAATCCGCGCCTGCTGCTGCTCGATGAGCCGTCGCTCGGGCTCGCGCCGCTCGTGGTCCATACCATCTTCGAAGCCATCGACGAAATTAAGAGCAAAGGAACGACGATTCTCCTGGTCGAACAGAACGCGCACGCCGCATTGGGCCATTCCGATCGCGCCTACGTTCTGGAAACCGGAAGAATAGTCATGGAAGGTCCATCAAAAGACCTCGCCAAGGATCCCAGGATCAAAGAAGCGTATCTCGGTGAGTAGAGTAAGAGTACTGTTGCCGGTCGCCATCGTAGCGATGGCGCTCGCCTTTTCCTGTAGCCGCCCCTCTGACGAAAACGGATCGCCGGATCGCAGCACGATCAAGATCGGCTACTTCGGCGATCTGACTGGTCCAACTTTCAACTTCGGCAGGTCGGCCATCAACGGCGTGCTGCTCGCCGCCGACGAGATCAATCAGACCGGCGGTATCAACAAACGCCGCATCGACGTAGTGATTGAAGACGACAAGGGCAGTCCTGAAGAAGCCGCGCGACGGACGACCAAGCTCATCGATACCGACAAGGTCGTGGCGATTATTGCCGGCGGCACTTCAAGCAACAGTCTCGCCGCGGCGCCAAAAGCCCAGTCGTCGAAAGTGCCCCTGATCTCGCCCTCTTCGACCGACCCGGCGGTCACGCAAACCGGTGACTACATTTTCCGCGCCTGCTTCGTCGACTCGTTCCAGGGTGAGGTGATGGCGAGCTTTGCCATCCACACACTCAAAGCACAGAAGGCCGCGATTCTTTATGATTTCAACTCACCTTACGGGCGCGGGTTGACCGAGTATTTCAAGCTCAGTTTCACAAAACTCGGCGGCCGGATCGTCAGTGAACAAACGTACGCGCAGGAGGATGCAGATTTTAAAGGGCAGTTGAGTACGATCCGATCTTCGGAACCAGACGTGATCTACATTCCCGGGTACTACGGCGACGTGGCGTTGATCGCGAAGCAAGCGCGCATGATTGGCTTGACGCAACCATTGCTTGGCGGTGATGGCTGGGACGCTCCCGAACTTTGGCAACTGGGCGGCGACGCTTTGAACGGTTCATACATCTCGACGCATTACTCGGTTGACGATCCCTCGCCCGCTATTCAGGCGTTTGTCGAATCCTACAAACGACGTTACGGCAACCTGCTGCCCGATGCTCATGCTGCTTTAGCTTACGACGCGGCGCGCATACTTTTTGACGCGATGTCGAGAGCCGGTGTGACTGACAACGCCAAACTGCGCGACGCCCTTGCCCAGACAAAGAACTTCGCCGGTGTGACTGGCATCATCAACATCGATGCCAATCGCAACGCCGTAAAGCCCGCGGTAGTTTTGAAGCTATTGGATCTGAAGTCTATCTACCAGGAAACAATCCAACCCGAGGCGTCAAGACCCTCTCCCCTGCCGTCGCCGTTGCCGAGTCCGTCTCCAAGCCCGACGAAAAAGCGCTAGTGCTTTGCAAAAGATGCCACGGGCTTGTCCCGTGGAGTCTTCACGTTCGCTGCTACGCCGAATGCCAGCGAAGGGTTCGCAGATGCCACGGGCTTGTCCCGTGGAGTTTCACGTTCGCCCCTACACCGAAATCTTTAAAGATAGGCTCGCAGATGCCACGGGCTTGTCCCGTGGAGTTTCACATTCGCCCCTACACCGAACCTTTAACGATAGGCTCGCAGATGCCACGGGCTTGTCCCGTGGAGTCTTCACGTTTGCCCCTACACCGAAATCTTTAACGAAGGTTCGCAGATGCCACGGGCTTGTCCCGTGGAGTTTCACGTTCGCCCCTACACCGAACCTTTAAAGATAGGTTCGCAGATGCCACGGGCTTGCCCCGTGGAGTTTCACGTTCGCCGCTATTTAGCTGGGAACCGTGAAACCTCCACGGCGCAAGGCCGTGGCATCCGGGGTTTTATTGTTTGTATAGAAGTGTAGCGACCAGCGTGAGATTCCACGGGACAAGCCCGTGGCATCCAGGACGTTTCTGCGCGCAAGACGTTTCTGCGCGTTCTGCACGCAAGACGTTTCTGCGCGTTCTGCGCGCAAGACGTTTGTGCGCGGTTAGTGCTTTTTGTCAGCCTCAAAGGTGAAGTCAGCGTTGTGAATCTCGCTAGGTGCGACTGTTATCTCCAACTCCTGTTCACCAAGCTTCTCGTGCCAGACCACGAGGGTGTAAGTGCCCGGCGGCAAGCCGCGTATCTCAAACTTTCCCGACTCATCACTCACGGCAAAGAAGGGATGGGCCATCACCGCAACGTAAGCTTTTTCCCACGGATGCTGATTGTCTTTGAAGGGTATTAACACTTCTGAGCGCGAAAAGGTCTTAACAATGGGCGGAGCATCCGCGGGGTGCGAATAATTCCACTCCGGGTTGACTTTTGGAGTGGGATGAACATTGTGAACCGTCTGATCTGCGTTAACTATCTGGAGTTGCTGCCCGATCCGAAGGCCGAGCACACGTGGCGAGAATTGGCAGTTGCGCTGTACGAGTACAACGTCTGAATCAGGCACTCCGAATCGATAATCTTGCAGGGGTGTGCCTCTTACATAAACAAAAGCGTTCTGCAGTTTGTTCTCGCGGACTAACAGCCACTCAGTTTGAGGT
>JBKPJP010000182.1:0-2663 GCA_046730735.1 Acidobacteriota bacterium
GTCAAACTCGGTGTTCTGGCCCAAACGGGCGGCTTCGACGTTGTAATTGACTTTTTTGACTGGCGTGTGGACCGAGTCGATCGGGATGTAACCCAGCGACAGATCCTCGTCAAAGTTTCGATCCGCGGAAACGTAACCGCGACCGCGCTTCAGGCGCATTTCAACTTTAAGCGAACCACCTTCACTGACGGTCGCGATGTGTACTGACGGATCGAGAATCTCGACGTCAGCATCGCCTTCAATATCCGCCGCGGTGACTTCGCCCGCTTCTTCCTTTGAAATCCTCAGCGTCTTCGGCTCGCTGCTGTGCAGCTTGAATGGTACTTGTTTGAGATTGAGAATAACGTCAGTGGCGTCTTCCACCACTCCCTTGATTGATGAAAACTCGTGCTCCACGCCTTCGATCTTGACGGCGGTGATGGCAGCTCCTTCGATTGACGAAAGGAGCGCACGGCGCAGGGAATTACCGACGGTAGTTCCAAACCCTCGCTCGAATGGCTGCGCTGAGAAGCGGCCATAACGTTCCGTCAGGGTCTCCGTGTCTGCCGCCAAACGGCGCGGCATTTGAAATCCCGTCCAAAGATTATTTTGATCCATAGCCATAGTGTTCAGGTCCTAATAAATGCAGCGGACCAGCAGCGGGCGACCGGGTCGCGCCACTGCCGATCAGGGTTAACTACTTGCTATAAAGTTCGACAATTAACTGCTCGTTGATTAAGCGATCGATGTCGTCGCGCACGGGCGAGCTGACCACGCGCGCAGTCATGTCGCCGCCGCTATCAGCGGTGATCCATGACGGGCGACCACGACCAGACGCAGTTTGCCACGCGCCTTCGATGTGAGAGTTCTTTCTGCTTGCGTCTCTCACACTGATCGTGTCGCCGGGTTTTACCTGATAAGAGGGAATATCTACTTTGCGCCCGTTCACCACAATGTGGCCGTGATTCACTAACTGACGCGCCTGGCGTCGTGAAGTAGAGAATCCGGCGCGGTAAACCGCATTATCCAATCGTCGCTCGAGCAGGAACAAAAGGTTCTCGCCGGTGATCCCTTTCATCCGGGCAGCACGTTCGAAGTAGTTTCGGAACTGGCCCTCGAGGATGAAGTAGATGCGCTTGACCTTCTGCTTCTCGCGCAACTGTTGACCGTAGCCAACCAGCGCTTTGCCGCGACGCAGCGAGTTACCATGCTGACCGGGCGGTTGCGTACCACGTTTTTCAATCGGGCAAGCGGGTTTGTAACAACGGTCGCCCTTCAAAAATAGCTTTGCGCCTTCGCGACGGCAAAGGCGACACACTGCGTCTCTATACCTAGCCAATTAATGCCTCCAGTCTATCTTTAGACGGAAAAGTTTACAGGTTGCGCCTGAGCGCTAACCCTTCATCCTTTGGGTTAATTTGATTTCCACAATAGAACAAGTCCGGAAGAGGGGCTTGCCCCCGCTTCTAGAACCACTGGAAGCGGGGGCAAGCCCCTCTTCCTGACTTGTTCTATTTTCACAACTAAACTCTTCTGCGTTTCGGCGGTCTGCAACCGTTGTGCGGAATCGGCGTCGTATCGCGAATGGTCATCACTCTGATGCCCGCATTGGCGATCGCTCTGATCGCCGACTCACGACCACCGCCTGGTCCTTTCACACGCACCTCACATTGGTGCATGCCGGCCTCATGCGCTTTCTTCGCAGCTTCGTACGCTGCCTGTTGCGCTGCGAACGGAGTTCCCTTACGCGAACCACGAAAGCCACGCGCACCTGCTGACGACTGCGCGATCAGGTTCCCTTCGAGATCGGTGATCGAGATCATCGTGTTATTGAACGACGCCGCGATGTGCACGATACCGTTGGGAACGTTCTTCTTCTCTTTCTTGCGAAAGACCTTCTTTTTTCCGCCTGCTTTAGCCATAACTTTTCAGTGAAACAATCAAAACTACTTCTTGCCGGGCGCCTTCTTCTTGGCGATGGTGGCGCGTCGTGGTCCTTTACGCGTGCGAGCGTTCGTGTGTGTTCGCTGGCCACGCACCGGCAGTGCACGACGATGTCGCAAGCCGCGATAGCAACCGATATCCATCAAACGCTTGATGTCCATCTGAACGCGCTTGCGCAGATCGCCTTCGATCTCACCCTGCACTTCCAGAATGTTACGAATGCGACTCAACTCGTCTTCACTCAGATCTCTCACGCGCGTATCGAGATTGACACCCGCTTCTTTGAGCACAGAACTCGAGCGCGAGCGGCCAATACCATAAATGTAAGTGAGACCAACCTCGGCTCTCTTGTTGGGCGGTAAATCTACTCCTGCTACACGTGCCATGGTATTTCTCAGCTATCCTTGTCTCTGTTTATGCTTGGGGTTAACACAGATCACACGCACCACGCCTTTGCGATGGATGACCTTGCACTTGTCGCACATCTTCTTCACCGACGCACGGACTTTCATAACTAAACCTCGTTAACTATTTATAGCGATATGTAATACGGCCGCGATTGAGATCGTACGGCGAAAGCTCCACTAAAACCCTGTCTCCCGGAAGAATGCGAATAAAATGCTTGCGCATCTTCCCCGATATGTGCGCAAGCACCTGATGCTGGCTGTCTTCCAACTCAACCCGAAACATAGCGTTAGGCAAAGTCTCCAGCACCTTTGCCATGACTTCTATCGCCTCTT
>JBKPJP010000183.1:0-12040 GCA_046730735.1 Acidobacteriota bacterium
ACGGGCACAGCCGTTTGTTTAGTGTCCTCCAGCTCGGCCTTAGCTCCGCACTGGTCGCAGAGATTGGTTTTATCCTGCGGGTCGCAGTTATAAGGACAGCCCGCGACAACAGTGATCTGCGGCAGAAGATCAGCAAGCGCGCGCACCGCAGTAGACTTCCCCGTGCCGCGATGGCCCATGATCAAAACGCCGCCGATCAACGGATCGACAACGTTCAAAATCAAGGCCAGCTTCATTTCTTCCTGACCGACTATTGCCGTGAAGGGATAGGTTTTCTGCTTCGCTTTATTCACCGGTTAGACAGATTACCTGATTTGAATGATCTGTGTAATCTGCGGATAGAAATTTTCTTGACATTGCTCTGAAACCGGAATAGAGTGCGCTCCACCTCCCGACTTCTAAAGTCAAGGCCCAGCAAAATTCGATTTACTATTCGGACAGAGTCCGCGCCTCTGCCCTCTCTCTCACAACCAGGGCGGTTTCCTGGTTTACTTCTTACGTGAGGGGACTCTTTTAACTCTGGTCGTACCCCCCTAAAGACTCGAGACTGCCTCTGTAGTCCAAGTCAAGCAGGGTTCTATTTCCAATCAAGCAAAACCGAGCCGTCTGCCGACGGGCAGACTGTCAAGTTTTGTCTCGCAACCCGTTTGTGTAGCTCCTAGGAGGTAAAAAGTTAAATGAGGAAAGTCTTACCTATCCTGACTCTAATTCTCTTCGCGGTCGCGCTCTTCGTACCGTTGAGTTCACCCCAAACTGTCGAAAGTCAAACAGCCACCGAGGCCCCGACCACCGACATGGATGCCAAAACCGACGACCTCTTCAACGGTTTCGGCGTTAAGGGCACCCCAATTGTTGAATGCGTGAACGAACCTGTAGCACCCACCGCGCGCGGTAACGGCAGGTTTGAAGACAACAAATTCATCTTCTCAGAACGCGAGACTATCGAAGATGGTCTTGGACCAACCTACAACGACGTAGGCTGTGTTGAGTGTCACCAATCCGTTGACGTTGGTGCGTTCAGCCAGGCAATGGAATTCAGAGCCGGTCACATTACGAACGGCGCGTTTGTTGACGCACCCGGCGGGCAATTGATTCACGCCCGAGGGACCGATTCCGACATCGTCGAGCACATCTCGACGGCGGAAACGGTGAAAGCATTCCGCGTCACGACCAGCACTCTTGGTGATGGCTTTGTCGAATGTCTTGCTAATGCGACCCTGGAAAACAACGTCGCTGCGCAACCACTCGCACAACGTGGAACTCTCACCAACGTACCTGTCACCGAGGCCAACAATCAGCTTCGGCACGGCCGGTTCGGCTGGAAGGCCCAACAGGCGAGTCTGCTGTCGTTCGCTGGTGATGCGTATCTCAATGAGATGGGCATAACCAACCCGTTCGACGGTTTTGGCGGCAGAAGCTCAAGTGCCGCGGATGCTGGAACACATGAGAATCCGGCCAGCACGGCTGAAGGCGTTATCAACGTCACGTTCCCGTCTCCTTTCGATCCGGTTCAGGATCCTGAGGACGATGGTGACGACGTGCTTGCGTTTGCCGATTTTATGGCAGCAACACGTGCCCCCGGTCGTCAGAACCCGATTCCGGCGGCCGCTACTCGCGGCGATTCGCTCTTCAACAGTGTCGGTTGCAATGTGTGTCACACCCGCACTCTGGTGACAGCAGCTCCGGGAACCTCCATCAATGGCGGAGCGTTCGCGGTTCCGGCAGCTCTCGGTAATAAGATCATCCATCCCTTCAGCGATTTTGCTCTACACAACATCGGCACCGGGGACGGAATTGTTCAAAACGCGGGACAGAGTTCAGCCAATCAAATGCGTACTGCGCCGCTGTGGGGTATTCGCGCCCGCAACCGGTTCATGCACGAAGGTCTGAACGTCACGATATTTGACGTGATTCAACTGCACGCTGGACAGGCAACGACAGCCAGGAATAACTTCAATTCCCTGACTTCGGCGCAGCAGAACGATCTCATCGCATTCGTACTGTCGTTATGATTTACCGGCGACAATCGATTTGACGATGCAACTATCCCGAAGCTCGCCGGAATACTCTATCCGGCGGGCTTCGGTTTACTTCCCACAAATTAGTTAGAGGTTATTTAAGTCAATGAGAAAGACTGCAGCAGCATTACTGAGCCTGGCCTTATCTATATTTAGTGCTTGCAGCCCGGCGCCAAAACCATTGGCGGAAGCGCCACCATCTGCCGCATATCAATCGACTCCCGAGCCGGTAGCGGCACCGGTGACTCCATCTGTGGCTCTCGCGCCGAATCCGGCCGAAGTGCAGAATAAGATCAAGGCGGTTTTCAAGGATGCAGCCGTGCTTCATCCAAATCACAATCCAAACTTCTTCTCCGGAGATTTCAACGGCGACGCCTCGCAGGATCTCGTCGTAATTATCAAGCCAGTGAAGCTCGAGGAGATGAATCAACAATTTACACCCTGGCTGGTGCGTGATCCGCGTGCCAATGTGTCGACGCGCGTACGGCCCCCAATCCAAAAAGACGAAACGCTGCTCGCGGTGATTCACGGTTTCGGAAATAACGACTGGCGCGACCCCGAAGCGACGCAGACATTTGTGCTCAAGAACGTTGTCGGTAACGACATGAAGGTGAAGACCGGAAAAGAGTTTATCGAGGCGAACACTGGCCGGAAGTTGCCGCGCCCGCAGGGTGATCTGATTGGCGAGACAATCGATGGCACTCAGGGCTATCTTTACTACGCAACTTCTAATTATTCCTGGTACGACCCAAAGACGTTCAAGGAAAACGAATCAACTCCAGGCCCGTTTCACCGGGCGCGAATGAGATAAGCCACAAAACGCACAAAGGGCACACAAGACATGCGATACATTTTTTTCTTTCTGTTTCTTGGTCTCTCAGCGCTCACGATTCAAGCACAGACTCCGGCCGTCGAGATGATCAGCGCCGATGAGTTGAAGGCTAAACTCGCCGGCAATCAGCAGGTGACGATCATTGACGTTCGTAGTTCTGAGGCTTACGCGTCGGCCAGCCATACGATCAAAGGCGCGATTCATTTCAAGACCAGAAAACTCAAGTACCGGCTTGCTTACCCGCCGCTGAAAGATGTCCCAAAAGATCGAGAGATCGTTACTTACTGTTCCTGTCCGAAAGATGAAGCGAGTATTGCTGCCGCACAGATTCTCCAGGCCGGCGGCTTCAAACGCGTGCGCGTGCTTCAAGGCGGTTGGCAGGAATGGATGCGAGTGAACGGTCCCGTCGAACCGCGCGTGAAGACATAACGGATTCCCGGTACAATGGCGCCGGAGGACGATCGACATCTTAGAGGTTAGTAAGCTCGGCTGCGTACGTGGAGATCGCAGGCTTTTTAGCGGGCTCGATCTGTCAGTGTCTCCGGGCACGTACATCCAGCTCACCGGACCGAACGGAAGCGGCAAAACCAGTTTGCTCCGGATTCTGTGTGGACTCCTCGCTCCTGCCGAAGGCGAGATTAAGTGGAATGGTGCGAATATTCGCTCGTTAGGTGAGGAATATGTCGCAGACGTGACATACCTCGGTCATCGCCATGGTGTAAAAGAAGAACTGAGCGCCCTTGAAAATCTGAGAATCACAAACGCTTTGAATGGCGTTGAAATCAGCATAGAACGCGCCCTCGCTGTGTTGAAAGAAATGGGTTTGGCCGGACGGGAGTCGCTTCCGGCACGACTCTTGTCAGAAGGTCAACGACGCAGAGTAGGACTGGCGCGACTGCTGGTTTGCAACACAAAGCTTTGGCTGCTCGATGAGGTTCTGACCTCATTGGACAAAGGCGCGGTCGCCCTTGTTAGATCTTTGATTGAAAACCACCTGACTGGTGGAGGCATTGCGATCGTTGCGACGCATCAGGAATTAGAGTTGTCAGCGGGCCACACTAAACGACTCGAACTCACAACGTGAACGCACCTTCGAGTTTATCGATGTTGCGCTGGCTCGTTTGGCGCGATCTGATGCTGGCGTGGCGTCGCCGCGCCGACATGCTGTCGACGGTCTTCTTCTTTGTGATCGTCGTTAGTCTTTTTCCACTCGGCATCGGGCCGGAAACGCAGTTGTTACGAACGATCGCGCCCGGGGTCGTCTGGGTGGCAGCGCTTTTGGCCTCGATGCTTTCGCTCGGCAGGATGTTTGCAAACGACTATCACGACGGCACGCTGGAACAGTTGTTACTGACGCCGCAGCCGCTCTTTTTAGTCGTGCTGGGGAAGACGCTCGCGCATTGG
This sequence comes from Acidobacteriota bacterium, assembly GCA_046730735.1. Taxonomy (GTDB): domain Bacteria; phylum Acidobacteriota; class Blastocatellia; order Pyrinomonadales; family Pyrinomonadaceae; genus PSRF01. The sequence goes on from JBKPJP010000183.1 coordinate 4,255, forward strand.
ATCGTGGCGGAAGTGCCACTGGTGTTGATCGCGCCGTTAGTCGGAGTGCAATTCGATCTCAGCGGCGAAACGTTGCGGATACTTTTTGTAAGTCTGCTGCTGGGAACCCCGGTGTTGAGTTTGATTGGATCGGTGGGAGCGGCGTTGACACTCGGACTACGTGGCGGTGGCGTGCTGATCTCGATACTGGTGTTGCCGCTTTATATTCCGGCGCTGATCTTCGGTTCGGGCGCGGTTGAAGCGAGCATCATGGGAGTGAGCCCGACGCCGCACATTTACCTGCTCGGAGCATTTGCGATCGTGTCGCTGCTCTTTTCCCCGTGGGCAGCCGCCGCCGCATTAAGGATTTCACTCGAATAGGTCCTATCTGCTATGAACGTCTACAAATACGCATCACCCGCAATGTTCTACCCGATCGCCGGGAAGATGATTCCATGGTTCTCGACCGCGGCGGCAATCCTGTTTGCTGTCGGAATGTTCGTCGGGTTCTTCATCGCGCCGCCCGATTTTCAACAGGGCGAAGCATATCGAATCATCTTCATTCACGTGCCGGCCGCGTGGATGGGAATGTTTCTCTATGTGTTGATGGCAATCTACGCGGGAATCGGTTGGGCCTTCAACGCGCGTCTCTCGTCGATGATGGCTTCGTCCCTCGCGATTACGGGCGCGATGTTCACCGCTATCGCGCTCGTCACCGGCGCGTTCTGGGGTAAACCAACGTGGGGCACGTGGTGGGTGTGGGACGCGCGCATGACGTCTACACTCATCCTGATGTTTCTTTACATTGGATTCATCTCATTACAGGCAGCTATCGACGATCCGCGCAAAGCCGACCGCGCGGGCGCCGTGCTGGCGCTGGTTGGTGTGATCAATGTTCCGATCATTTACTTTTCAGTAAATTGGTGGAACACACTGCACCAGGGAGCTACGATTCGCATCTTACAGAAACCGACAATTCGCGGATCGATGCTGGCGGCACTGCTCATCATGTTGGCAGCCTGCTGGCTTTACTCCGTGGCCGTTGTGCTGATGCGCCTGCGATGCATTATTCTGGAGCGAGAACAAAACGCGGCTCGTTTCGCGGAGGTGGGAGTATGAACTGGCCGGACCTGTCGATGGGAGGCTACGGCTTCTACATTTGGGGCTCATATGCGTTTTCATTGATAGCCATCGTTTGGGAGCTCGTGAGCCTGAGTCAACGCAGGAAAGCGCTCGCGCAGCAACAACGGCAATCATCTGATACTGTTGCTGCGCCGGTTTTAAGAGGTAGTGCTAATGAAACGACGTCATAGACGGATCGCATTCATCTTTGTCGGACTAGCGGCGCTCGGTCTCGCGGCTTATCTGGCGGCGAGTGCTTTTCGAAATAATCTGGTTTTCTTTTTTAGTCCCACGCAAGTGGCAGCGAAGGAAGCGCCCGTCGGTCGCACGTTTCGTATCGGCGGACTGGTGCAGGAAGGCACACTCAAACGCGACGGTCTCAACGTCCAGTTCGTCGTAACTGACACTGCGGCCAACATTCCGGTGGTTTACAACGGCATCCTGCCTGACTTGTTTAAGGAAGGCCGCGGCTGCGTCGCACAGGGCAAGATCGGAGCTGACGGTGTCTTTCACGCCGAGCAGGTGCTGGCTAAACACGATGAAAACTACATGCCGCCCGAAGCCGGACAGGCGCTCGACAAAGCCAAGCACGCACGCGAAGCCGCAAAGACAGTAGTTGATAATTAAGAAGAAGTTTCACGCAAAGGCGCCAAGATATTAAGAAAGAACGCGAAGAAGAATCTCTTTGCGACTTTGGTTTTTCCCTTTGCGCCTTTGCGTGAAACAACTCGAACGAATAAATGGTTCCTGAAATAGGTCAATTCGCACTAATCCTCGCGCTGTTGCTCGCCGTGACGCAGGCAACATTCCCACTCATCGGAGCTTCACGCGGTAATCGCACGTGGATCGCGCTCGCCGCGCCTGCCGGTCAGGCGCAGTTCATCTTTGTCGCGATCGCTTTTTGTTGTCTCGGCTATTCATTCATCACGAACGATTTCTCCGTTCTCAACGTCGCCACCAATTCCAATTCACAACTGCCGCTGCATTACCGTCTTGCCGCTACCTGGGGCTCGCATGAAGGTTCGCTACTCTTGTGGACACTGATGCTCGCACTCTGGACAGTTGCGGTCTCACTCTTCAGCCGTCACCTCCCGGAAGAGATGACGGCGCGCGTGCTGAGCGTGATGGGGATCGTCAGCGTGGGCTTTCTGTTGTTCATGTTGCTCACGTCGAATCCTTTCACACGACTGAATCCGGTGCCGGTCGATGGTCGTGATTTGAATCCACTGCTACAGGACCCGGCGATGGTGGCCCATCCACCGATGCTTTACATGGGCTACGTCGGTTTCTCCGTTGCTTTCGCCTTTGCGATCGCGGCTTTGATCGGCGGCCGGCTCGACGCAACCTGGGCGCGCTGGTCCAGGCCATGGACCACGGTCGCGTGGATGTTTCTGACCTGCGGCATCGCGCTCGGAAGCTTCTGGGCTTACTACGAACTCGGCTGGGGTGGTTGGTGGTTCTGGGATCCGGTCGAGAACGCGTCGTTCATGCCCTGGCTCGTGGGCACAGCGTTGATACATTCACTCGCGGTCACTGAGAAACGCGGCGGCTTTAAGAGTTGGACTGTGTTGCTCGCGATCGCTGCGTTCTCACTGAGTTTGCTCGGAACTTTCCTGGTTCGCTCGGGCGTGCTGACTTCGGTTCATGCTTTTGCCACCGATCCCAAGCGCGGCATCTTCATTCTCGCTTTTCTGTGCATAGTCATCGGTGGCTCGCTGCTGCTGTATGCGTGGCGCGCGCGGCAAGTCGGACTTGGCGGTAAGTTCGAAGTGATATCGCGCGAGTCGTTCCTGCTTTCGAATAACGTTTTATTAACGGTCGCGGCGGGCTCGGTGTTGCTCGGAACACTTTATCCGTTGATTGTCGATGCACTCGGTGGCGCGAAACTCTCCGTTGGACCACCTTACTTCAATCTCGTGTTTGTGCCGTTGATGGCGCCCGCAATGTTTTTGATGGGTGTTGGACCAGTGGCGCGCTGGAAGAAGGCGAGTCTTCCCGATCTCGTGACGAGGCTGCGCTGGGCTTTTGTCGTTAGTCTTGTTGCCGCAGTGGCGTTGCCGTTTATTTTTGGACAGTGGAAGTGGCTCGTTAGTCTCGGGTTGTTGTTGGCGATCTGGATCCTCGCGACGATCGTGGTGAACCTTTGGGAGCGTGTGCGGGTAACTTCAGGACAACTCACTACGTTCCAGAAGTTGCGCATGCAGAGTCGCAGTTACTATGGGATGCAGGTAGCGCATCTTGGCGTGGCGGTATTTATTGTTGGCATCACACTCGTCACCGGATATCAGACGGAAAAAGATGTACACATGGAGCCGGGAGATACTGTGACTGCCGGCGGTTATGAGTTTCGCTTCAACGGTGTCACGAATGTGACTGGGCCAAATTACATTGCGGGACAAGCGGACATCACCGTCAGCCGCAACGGGACTGAAATCGAAAAGATGCATCCGCAGAAACGTAACTACACGGCCACCGGCAACGTGATGACTGAGTCGGCGATCGACACCGGGATACTCCGGCATCTTTACGTATCGCTCGGCGAGCCGGTCGGTGGTGGCGCGTGGACAGTTCGTGTTTACTATAAACCGTTCGTTGGCTGGATCTGGGGTGGCGCAGTTTTGATGGCGCTCGGTGGCGGGCTTGCGGTCAGCGATCGGCGTTATGCCCTCGCGGCGCGCAAGGAGCGCGAGGCTCGGGAAACAATGAAGCCCGCGGAAGTTCCGAGCACTGTCGTCGCTTCGGTGCCGACGGAGTTATAGGAATTCTCTGCGGCCCTCGGCGGTCCTCTGCGATCTCTGCGTTTTAACAGCGCCCTTCAACGCAGAGATCGCGGAGGACCGCAGAGGCCGCAGAGAGAAATCAGGAAATGGTGAAGTATTTAATTCCACTCGCTCTGTTCCTTGTTCTCGTTGTCTTTCTGGCGATCGGGTTGGGGCGTGATCCGCATGAAGTTCCCTCCCCTCTGATTAACAAAGCCGCGCCGACTTTCCGTCTGCCACAACTGAAAGATCCTGCAAAGACCTTCTCCTCGGAAGACATGCGCGGCAAGGTCTGGATCCTGAACGTCTGGGCTTCGTGGTGCGTGAGTTGTCGCGACGAACACCCGCTGTTGATCGAATACGCCAAAACAGGCGTCGTGCCGATCTACGGCCTGAACTGGAAAGACAAACCCGAAGATGCGCTCGGCTGGCTCGCGGATTTAGGTGATCCTTACGTCCTGAGCGCCACTGATTTCGATGGTCGCATCGCGATCGATTACGGAGTTTACGGGGCGCCCGAAACCTACCTCATCGATCAAAGCGGCACCATTCGTTTCAAACAGATCGGCGCGCTGACGCCCGACGTCTGGTCCAAAAAGATCCTGCCGATGGTCCAGGAATTAAATCGACAGGGAACATCTCGATGATTCGCTCGCTTTTCATTTCAGTCTTACTACTCTCGGTGGTCACACCATTAGCATTTGCAAAAGAAGCTCAGCCGGCCGGGGACGATCCCGCAGTCGAGCAGCGACTCCACAAACTTTCGCAGGAGTTACGCTGTCTCGTCTGTCAGAACGAAACACTCGCCGAATCCCGCGCCGACCTGGCGGAAGATCTTCGCCGCGAGATTCGCGAGCAGATCAAAGCCGGTAAGAGCGACAAAGAGATCATCGAGTTTCTCACGGCGCGCTACGGACAGTTCATTCTCTATCGTCCACAAGTTACGCCGACAACTTACCTGCTTTGGTTTGGTCCATTCGTCCTGCTGCTCGGCGGGCTGTTTCTGCTCTTCAACTACATCAAACAGCGGCGCGATTCATTACCGGAAAAACCTCTGAGCGCTGACGAACATCGTCGCGCAGAGGAGTTACTCGCCTCCGCCTCAGGAAAGGAGACGACGTGATTCTTTTCTGGGTGATCTGTGCCGGACTCATACTCATCGCACTGTCATTTGTATTGCCGACAGCCATGAAGCGCGCCGATGAATCAGACGTCGCAATCGAGGACGAGCGAAAAAAAGCAAACATCGCCGTCTATCGCGATCAACTTTCCGAACTCGAAGCGGATCTGCGCAATGGCATCGTCAGCGACGAGCAGTACGCACAGGAGCGCGAAGAGATCGAACGGCGTTTGCTCGAAGACACGGCGACGACTAAAAGCAAAAAGACGGCGACGGCGCCTGCCGTGGCGCGTAACACCGCATATGTGCTCGGCATCGGATTGCCGCTCGCAGCCGTGATCTTTTATCTCAGCGTCGGCAGTCCAACCAGTATTTCCGAACCGCCGCAAGTAGCATCGGCACCGCGACAAACGGTAGCGCCTCAGGAACGGACGCAGGAACAGATCGCGGCCAATGTCGATAAGCTCGCGCAGCGGCTCCAGTCAAATCCAAATGATCCGCAGGGTTGGACCATGCTGGCGCGCTCTTACAACTCGATGGAGAAGTGGAACGAAGCCGCGGGCGCTTATGCGAAGGCCACCGAACAGAATCCAAACAACTCTGACCTTTGGGCTGAATACGCGCTTGCCACAGCCATGACCAACGGCAGGAGTCTCGAAGGTAAACCGATGGAGCTAATCGATCGCGCTCTGAAAGTTGACCCGCAAAACGCGAAGGCGCTACAACTCGCCGGCAGCGCGGCATTTCAGGCGAAGGATTACAAGAAAGCGATCGACTACTGGCAACGCGTACTTAAGCAGGTTCCCTCCGGCTCCGAAGTCGGGCAATTGATCACTGAGCGAATCGACGAAGCGAAGAAACTGGAAGCGGGTAAGTAGAGAAAACATGTCGAGAGAGAATCTTCTTTTTGCAATTATCGGAATCCTGTTGGGATTCATCATCGGGTTCATGTTTGCCAGTTCGATGAGCCAGAAGCAGGCGTCGCAGCAGATGGCCGCGGCCTCGCAGGGTTTGCCCGCGGATCACCCGCCGATAGCCGGGGGTCAAAACGCTCCCGATCCACAGGCGATGCGCGCGGAAGTTGCGTCTCAACTCGAAAAGGCTCGCAACGAACCAAACAATTTCGACGCACAGATCAAGGCAGCGCAACTTTATTATCAGATTGGACGCCACGATCAGGCGATCGAATTTCTGCTAAAAGCGAATGCACTCAAGCCCACCGACTATCAGACCGTCGTCGCCCTGGCCGTAACAAACCTCGATGCCGAACACTATGACACTGCCGAGAAGTGGTATCGAGCCGCGATGAAGATGAAGTCAGACGATGTGATGGTGCTCGCTGGACTCGCGGACGCAACTTTAAAAAAGGGTGACGCCAAAGCTGCTGAAGATGCGATAGCGAAATTAGAGAAAGTCGATCCGAACGCCGAGGACCTGCCGAATTTCCGCACGAGGCTCGCGAGCTTGAAATCAAAATGATCCGCGTGAAACCGCGTTATCCGTGGCTAAGGTGAGATTGACATCCGCACCACGTTGATCAGAAGCACGCGCTGGATTCTCCAATCCTTCCCAGTTACCACTACCTGACCATTCTCGACAGTCACACGTTTCACCGTACTCATCGAACGGTTAATCAGCGTTCCATCATTCGTTTCGATCACTAAACGTGGTCCAATCTCGGGTTCTGGTTCGGGCTCGACCGGAGGAGGCTTCGGTTGCGGCGTCTCGCTCGCGACAGTGTCTCGCGTGCGCGGCGTTGTTGGTCTGCGTACACCGGGCCGGCGTGTGCGTGTGTTTCGTACCGGCGTCGGTTTTTCAGTTTTCTCTTCGACCGGCGCGGGTGTCTCGACAGGTTTTGCTTCCGGTGTCGGTTCCGGTGTCGGTGTGGCTGCGACTTCAGTTACCGGCGGCGCCGGTTCTTCAATCCTCGCGCCGACCGACGACACGCGTTTTGTTTTACGACCACTAGCAGGTGTTTCGCCTGGCGACGTTGACGGTGTTTCCGTTTCCGCAATATCAGGTCCGCCCTCGATTGGTTGAAACGACCCACCGAAGGTCACACGATAAATTCCCTCATCGTCATTTGGGCTACGCGCTTCAACGCGCAGTATCAGATCTTCGCGCTTGCGCAGGTAGACACCCTTCGTCACCGGCGTCGAGATCTCAGCGTATAAGGTGAGCTTGAACAGCGGCCGCAGAGTGCCGGCGGTAAAGACGTCGACATCGCCGTTGAGGTTATTGCTTTGAATCGTGATCAGCAGATCGCCGGGCGTGCCGGTGAAAGCGTAGTAGTGATCCGTGAGTCTTGCGTCTCCCAGATCGCGCGCCGCGATGCGAGCGGTGACGGTATTACTGCGCACCGGCCAGGGCGCGTTTGGATCCGTCGACTGCGCGCGGACTGAAGCCCCCAGCGAAAGCAGCAACGCTAGCACGAATAATTTTTGCGCGAGAAACTCGGAACGAACCGGTACCATATTAACGCCGCAAAGCATATCAGATCTGGGTTATCCTAGTCGCATGAAGTCGCTTTTGCTATTCCTGATCACGTTCACTTCCCTCCCCGCATTCGCGCAATCGTGGACGACAAAACTCGACAACGACATTCGCTTTTACCAGTCGACTGAGATGGGCATCGTGATCGCCGGCACTGAAAAGTCGCTCTACGCGATCGACGGCAGCAGCGGCCAGATACTCTGGCGTCGCAAAGACACTTCGCTTGACGAAACGGACGTCGCGCCCGTGCAAGGCACCGATCTGTTGTTGCTGAGTTTTGAAAAGGGCGACAAAGCGCGAATCGAAGCAGTGG
>JBKPJP010000184.1:0-8192 GCA_046730735.1 Acidobacteriota bacterium
ATCTGCTCGATCGACTATCAGCACAGATTGAAGAACGACTCGGAAACGCCATCTTCTCGTTTGCCGGTGAAAAGATGGAAGACGTCGTGGGACTGAAACTCGCGCTCGGTGGTTACACGTTGTCGGTTGCGGAGAGTTGTACCGGCGGTTTGCTCGCGCAACGAATTACCGAAGTACCGGGCTCGTCGAAGTACTTCATCGAAGGCGTCGTGGCTTACGCGAATGATGCGAAGACGCGCACGCTCGGCGTCGAACCGGTGCTGTTGCTCGAACACGGAGCGGTCAGCGCGCCGGTAGCGGAGGCGATGGCCGAGGGCATTCGCAAGCGTGCCGAAACTGATTTTGGTTTATCGATCACGGGAATTGCGGGGCCGGATGGCGGGACTGAAGAGAAACCGGTGGGAACAGTGTTCATTGCGTTGGCGGACGATATGAAGACGGAGCATCGCAGGTTGAAACTTCCGGGCGATCGAAATCTCGTTAGGTGGAGAGCGTCACAGGCGGCGTTGGATATGCTGCGTCGCAGGTTACTTTAACCACAGATGACACGGATCTTCGTCGTGATTGTTGCGTACCTGATTGGGTCGATTCCGTTTGGGTATTTGATCGTGCGCGGCAAGGTCGGGGCGGATATCAGGCAGACGGGTTCGGGTGGAACCGGGGCGACGAACGTTTCGCGGCGAGCGGGGAAGGTTGCGGGAGTTGTGACGCTCGTGCTTGATGCGTTGAAAGGGAGTGCGGCGGTACTTATTGCGAAGACGGTTAGTGGTGACGATTGGATCATTGCTGCTGCGGCGATCGCCGTGCTCGTTGGACATATATTTCCGGTGTGGCTGGGTTTTCGTGGTGGGAAGGGAGTCGCGACGGGCGCGGGAGTGTTTGTTGTTCTCGCTCCGGCCGCGCTTTTGTGCGCCGGCTTTTTATTTGTCGCGATCGTGTTGTTAACGAGGTATGTGTCGCTGGGATCGATCATTGCCGCGGCGACGATTCCATTGTTTGTTTGGACGCAAAACGGTCCGCGTCCTTTGCTGATTGCGGCGATTCTGGGTGCGCTGCTGATCGTGTTTGCGCACCGCGGCAACATCGGACGATTGGCTCACGGAACTGAATCTCAGTTTAGATGAAGCAGATCGCAATTATCGGCGCCGGAAATTGGGGGACCGCGCTTGCAATCGTCGCCGCGCGCGCCGGGCACAATGTAAATCTCTGGGCGCGCGATCCGGCGCGGATCAGTTCCATTCCAGCGAATGTCACCGCAACATGCGATCTCAACGAGGCATTACGCGATGCATCGATGATTCTTTACGCAGCGCCCTCACACGTCGCGCGCGAACTCCTGACCGCCATGTCGCCGTTGCTCAGCGAAGCGGCGATTATCGTGAGCGTTTCCAAAGGCATCGAGATCGAGACCGGCAAACGCATCTCGGAAATCGCGAAAGAAGTCGCCGGCAGCGCGCGTCCGTTTGTTTGTCTTTCCGGACCATCGTTTGCGAAAGAGGTTGTGGCAGGCTATCCCACCGCGATCGTCGCGGCGAGTAAAGACAGCGCCGCCGCGCGCGCAGTTCAGAACGACCTCAGTTTTGAAAACCTTCGTATCTACACAAACTCTGACGTCGTCGGCACGGAGATCGGCGGTTCAGTTAAGAATGTAATGGCGATCGCCGCCGGTATGAGCACCGGTCTTGGCTTCGGTTCAAACAGTGTGGCCGCGCTCATCACACGCGGGCTCGCGGAGATCACGCGTCTTGCACGACGTGAAGGCGCACAGATCGAAACCCTCATGGGCCTCGCCGGCCTTGGGGATCTTGTCTTAACTTGCACCGGATCGCTTTCACGCAATCGCTTCGTCGGTGAGGAACTCGGCAAAGGTAAAACTCTCGCGGAGATCACCGCGGGCATGAACGAGGTCGCGGAAGGCATCAACACCGCACGCGCGGTAAAGAAACTCGCCGATCGCGCCGGCCTCGATATGCCAATCACAAACGAAGTGAACGCGGTTCTCTACGACGGCAAACCCGCACGCGACGCAGTCGCGGAACTCATGAGCCGCCCGCTCCGGGAAGAGATCCATTAAAAATCCGTGTAATCCGCGGCTAAATCAACTCAACAACATCATGGACTCGCACCGCACCAGGCCGTATCACACTTGCATACATTCCAAGATTCTTATTTCCCACTTCATTAATCAGACGCAGAATGCTCTCGTCCTTCGGCAACCCTTCCTGTGCCTGCATCGCCATGGCGCAACGTTCAGTCGGAATCTCGCACTTGATTTCGACCTCACCCAACCGAAGTGTTTGTCCTCCCCACCCGAATTCAACCAAACCCTTAAGTGACGGTTCAGTCTCTACAAAAAAATTTGGTCGAAAGCGACGCACATCCCAGATTCCATGTGGATTCAGGCGCGACATCTCCGCGAGCGAAGCAGTAGTCAACACGTGAATCGTAGCAACATCGAAATAATGTTCGGCGTTTGTGTCCTGCTGCAATGACGACAGTGAGATCTGCTTCTGGAGCAGTTCAGTCAGACGCAGGTTGACGTCCGCCGCGTCACTGCCGATCAACTGCCCGTCGGGAAATCGCATATCGACATGGTGAACGGAGCCGTTTACCGGTTGCTCACGATACTGCGCGGCGCATTGCATCAAAACGGGAAAGCCTGAGCCGGTCGCAAGTTTAGCTTTAGTCTCATCGCGAACGGCCCAAGCGCGATCCCCGGGAATACCCCGCTCGCCAACGACGCACGCTTCAAGTTGTTCGCCCGCCATCGACTTCACTGCGAAGCGCCAGATTTGTTTGACAGTTCCGATACGCATGATGTGTTAATATTTGCAGCCGCAAGCCATCGTCTAACTCAGTGACAAAGTAAAGGAGCCCATCCAAATGTTCAAGACGTGTCGTGCGTCTCGTAAGAGTATCGTCCTGTGTCTCGCCTTCCTGCTGGCGCTTTCAGCGACTCCGATTCGTGCACAACAAACACCAGCGCCGGTAGAAAAACCTGATCCGCTGAAGGCGCTGCAATACCGCAGCATCGGACCTTATCGCGGTGGGCGCTGCGCGGCCGTTACAGGCGTTTCTTCGCAGCCGTCTGTTTTTTACTATGGCTCGACAGGCGGCGGCGTTTGGAAGAGCACTGATGGGGGCATCAACTGGGAATCGATTAGCGATGGCTCGGTGTTCGGCACCGGTTCAGTCGGCGCGATCGCAGTGGCCGATTCGGATCCCAACACGATCTATGTGGGCATGGGTGAGTCGCCGATTCGCGGCAACGTCTCGCATGGCGATGGTGTTTACAAGTCAACCGACGCTGGCAAGACGTGGAAGCGAGTCGGTCTTGAAGACACGCGACAGATCCCGCGTATCAGGATTCATCCGAAGAACCCGGATCTGGTTTACGTCGCGGCACTGGGCCACGTTTGGGGACCGAACGATCAGCGCGGCGTATTTCGTTCCAAAGACGGCGGCAAGACGTGGGAGAAGATCCTGAACCGGGGCAACAAGGCGGGCGCCATCGATCTGATTATCGATCCAACTAATCCAAACATTCTCTACGCAGGTTTCTGGGAAGTTTATCGTAAGCCCTGGACGCTGGAGAGTGGTGGTCCCGGCAGCGGCATCTTCAAGTCGACTGACGGTGGCGATACGTGGACTGAGCTGACACGCAACAATGGCTTGCCGAAGGGAACGATCGGAAAAGTCGGCATCACAGTTTCACCGGCTAATCCTGAACGAATCTGGGCGATTGTTGAAGCTGAAGATGGTGGCGTGTTTCGTTCCGATAACGGCGGTACGAGTTGGACCAGAGTCAATGAAGAACGACGACTGCGCCAGCGCGCGTGGTACTACACACGCATCTACGCGGATCCGAAAAGTGCCGACACGGTTTATGTTCTGAACACCGGGTTCTATCGTTCGAATGATGGCGGCCGCACTTTTACGGGCATCTCCGTGCCGCACGGCGATAACCACGATCTTTGGATCGCGCCCGACGATCCGAACCGCATGATCGAAAGCAACGACGGTGGCGCGAATGTCTCGTTCAACGGCGGCCGGAGTTGGACCGAACAGGATCAACCCACGGCGCAGTTTTATCGCGTCGCGCTTGACAACGATTTTCCCTACAACGTCTACGGCGCGCAGCAGGACAACTCTACTGTGCGAATCGCGAGTCGCACGACTGAGGGCGGCATCGGCACCAGCGATTGGTACGATGTTGGTGGCGGTGAGTCAGGCTGGGTGGCGCCGTCTCCGAAAGACTCGCAGATCGTGTTTGCCGGTTCGTATGGCGGCTTGACCACGCGTTACGATCATCGCACGGGCCAGTTGCGCGACATCAATCCTTATCCGAACAATCCGATGGGCGCCGGCGCGGACGTGTTGAAGTACAGGTTTCAGTGGAACTTTCCGCTCCTGTTCTCGCCGCACGATCCGAACACGCTTTATTTGGGAGCGAATGTTTTATTCAAATCGACTGACGAGGGCAACAGTTGGCAAATCATCAGCCCGGACCTGACGCGCAACGACAAATCGAAGCAGGGCCCATCGGGTGGTCCAATCACCAAAGACAATACCAGCATCGAGTATTACGACACGATCTTTACGGTGATGGAATCACCTGTTCAGGCCGGCACTATCTGGGTTGGAAGTGACGATGGCCTCGTGCATCTATCGCGCGATGGCGGAAAGAACTGGTCCAACGTCACCCCGCCAAAAGGCATCATGCCGGAGTGGATTCAGATCAACTCGCTGGAAGCGTCTCCGCACGATCCAGCGACGGCTTACGTTGCCGCAACGATGTACAAGTGGGACGACAACAAACCATATCTTTACAAGACCACGGATTACGGCAAGAGCTGGAAGAAGATCACGAATGGAATTCCCGACACCACCTTCACGCGCGTGATTCGCGAGGATCCGAACAAGCGGGGCTTGCTCTACGCCGGAACTGAAACGGGGATGTACATCTCGTTTGACGGCGGCGAACGCTGGCAGTCGTTTCAACTCAATCTGCCGGTCGTGCCGATCACGGACCTGGCCATTCAGAAACGGGACAAAGAACTCGTGGTCGCCACGCAGGGACGAGCGTTTTGGATCTTCGACGATCTGCCGGTGCTGCATCAGCTAATGGATGCGGGCGGCTTTAGTGCCGTGGGAGAGACAAGGCTGTTCGCGCCGAAAGAGAGTTATCGCATGGCGGTGGGCGGTGGTTTTCCGATTGGACCAACGGCGACGCTCGGAAGGAACCCGGCGAGCGGGACGGTCGTTTATTACTCGTTGAAAACGAAACCGGCGTCGGATGTGGATCTGGAGTTTTTTGATTCAACAGGGAAGTCGATTCGAAAGTTCAGTGCGAAGATGAGAAAGCCCGGCGAAGGCGCCGCACCGGCCGCGCCTCCGGGATCACCGCCGGGCGAGGGCGGGTTCGGTGGTGGTGCTCCGCCACCCGTACCTACTGAGGTTGGCCTCAATCGTTTTGTCTGGGATACGCGTTATGCTGATGCCGTGCGTTTTCCGGGGATGATTCTCTGGGCAGGCGAGACGCGTGGTCCAAAAGTGCCGCCGGGGACGTATCAGGTGAAGCTCACGGTCGATGGCAAGACATTGACTCAGAACTTCGAGATCAAAGCCGATCCGCGTTTGACGGCGACGCCAGGTGATTACGCGAAGCAACTCGAGCTGGGTTTGAAGATTCGCGACAAGTTGAGTGAGACACACAATGCGATCATTCAGATTCGCGACGTGCGAAAGCAGGTTGAGGATCTTTTGAAACGTGTCGCAGGCCAGCCGAATTTCAAAGTCGTTAACGACGCGGGAACGGCGTTGAACAAAAAGCTGACGGAGATTGAGGAGACGCTCTATCAAACTAAGAACCAGAGCAGTCAGGACCCGTTGAATTTTCCGATTCGGCTTAACAATAAGCTCGCGGCGCTTGGCGGTGTGGTTGGCAGCGCGGACGCGGCGCCGACCACGCAGTCGTATGCGGTCTATGACGAAGTGGTCGCGCAGATCGACGCGCAATTGCAGAAGCTGGCGCAGCTAATGCGAACCGACGTGCCGGCGTTTAATCAATTGGTGCGCGATCAGAACATCCCGGCGGTCGTGGTGAAGCCATAAATTTAGCCGCGGATTACACGGATTTTTTACGGATCGTTCATTTCATCCGTGTAATCCGTGGTTAAATGTACGATATGGCCGAACCTGTAACGATTAAACAGATTGCTTCCATAACCGATGCAAAACTAACTGGTGATGGAACCGCTGAGGTGACTGACGTCAGCCACGATTCGCGTCGCGCAGGCAAGGGAACGCTCTTCGCCGCCGTCGCGGGCGCGCTCTTTGACGCGCACAAGTTTGTTCCCCAAGTGATGAGCCAGGGCGCCGTAGGTGTGTTATCGGAGCGCCCGGCACCGGAAGGTTTCAACGGCGCGTGGCTGCAAGTAGAAGACATCCGTCGCGCCGTGGCGCTCGCCGCTGCCGAAGTCCAACACCACCCATCGCGTGAACTCCAGCTCGTCGGCATCACCGGCACCAACGGCAAAACAACATCCGCATACCTGATCGCGTCTATCCCCGAAGAAGCCGGTGAACTCGTCGCGATGACGGGCACCGTCGAGTACCGGCTCGGTAAGGAACGCTTTAAAGCAGATCGCACCACCCCCGAAGCGCCCGACATGCAGCGACTACTGCGACGCGCTGTGGAGATCGGATGCCGCACGGCCGTGATGGAGTGTTCTTCGCAGGCAATGGATTTCCACCGCTGCGACGAACTCGAATACGCAGTCGCCGTTTTCACAAACCTCACGCGCGACCATCTCGACTATCACAAGACGATGGAGAACTACTGGTACGCGAAACAGCGCCTGTTCGACGGTCGTCTCGGCACACGGCCACGCAACTCCGTGATCAATATGGACGATCCTTACGGTCGCGAACTCGCCGCCTCACTCGAAAAAGATGGCTTGCGCGTGATTCGCTACGCGGTTAAGAGTGACGCTGACGTCGTTGCTCGCGACCCACAGTTCTCCCTGACCGGAATGCGTTTCCGGCTCTCGACTCCCGCGGGCGAACGCGATTTTCAGTCGCCGCTCGTTGGTCCACCTCACATCTACAACACGCTCGCGGCGGTCGCGAGCGGCCTCGCGCTGGGTTACAGTCTCGACGTCATCACAGTGGCTTTGGAGAAATGCACTGGAGCGCCGGGACGTTTCGAACGTGTGGTCCATGACGGTGACTTTTCGGTGGTGGTTGATTATGCGCACAGCGACGACGCACTATTGAACGTGTTGCGTACGGCGCGTGAAGTAGTGAAGGGAAAGATCATCACGGTATTTGGTTGTGGCGGCGATCGCGATCGCACGAAGCGTGCACCGATGGGTGAGGCGGCGGGAAGTTTGAGCGACGTAGTGATTCTCACTTCCGACAATCCGCGCACCGAGGACCCGGAGCAGATACTTTGCGATGCTGAAGAGGGGATTCAAAAAACAGGCAAGCCGTATCGTAAGATCATGGATCGCACGGAAGCGATTCATCAGGCCATCTTCGAAGCACGGGATGGGGATCTGGTGCTGATTGCGGGCAAGGGGCATGAAGACTACCAAATCATTGGCAGGGAAGTGTTTCATTTCGACGACAAGGAAGTAGCACGGGCGGCGCTGGCGCAAAGAAATTAATGATGTTTTTCCCGCAAAGGCGCGAAGACGCAAAGCCTGCCGGATTCTTCTGGGGCTTTTCTTTGCGCCTTTGCGTGTTTGCTGCCGTAGTTTTCTTTCTTTCATCTCCCGCCGTACACGTCAGTCAAAAAAAGCCGCCACAATCCGAACTGTATGGTCCCCCCGTTACGATCGCGACTGTCAAAGAGCGGGCGATTTCTGAGAGCAGTGGATTGGTTGCGTCGCGGCAAACTCCGGACGCCTACTGGACTCACAACGACTCCGGTGGTGGCCCATTCATCTACAGCTTCGACAGCAGCGGCAATTCGCTCGGCATCTTCAACGTCAACGGCGCACAGAATCGTGACTGGGAAGACATCGCGGTGGGACCTGGACCACAAAGCGACAGGTCATATCTCTACATCGGCGACATCGGTGACAACGACGGTGCACGGCAGGACGTCGTTATCTATCGCGTGCCGGAACCCGCGCTAACCGCCGCCACTCGCAAGCTGACGAAGAAGACTCCGGGAACAACGGAGC
>JBKPJP010000185.1:0-21582 GCA_046730735.1 Acidobacteriota bacterium
GGTTGGACCTCTTCGTTGAAGCTCGGCAAAGAATTTCGACAGATTCTTTTCTTCGTGGAAAAGCGCATGTCCGTAGCGGAGATCTGCTATCACATGCACGCGTCTTCGTTTCACGTTTTCGGTCAACTCTACACGCTGATCAGCGAAGGCATTGCGCGTGTTATTGGAGAGTTACCTGAAGAGAGTGTTGTTCCGGTTGCTGAAGTTGAGGACTTGCCGGAGAGCGTGACGGAGATGGTCTGGTCCGCCGAGCGCAAGCTCGACAGCGATCCGGACGCGGCGCTCGAGATCATTCAGAAAGCATTACAGCAGCAACCGAATAACCCTGAGGCGCAGGCGTTGTTACCGGCGGCGGAGCAGAAGTTTATCAAACACGTTTACGAAACGAGCGCCATTTCACCGCGTTCAGTGCCGCAGTTACGTGTCTCGCCGTCTGATCTGACTAACGAACAGATCGATCCGCAGGAAGGCTTCGTGTTGTCGCGTATTAACGGCTCGTGGGATATTCAATCGATTCTTTCAATCTGCCCGTTTCGAGAAGCGGATTGTTTGCGGATGATAAAGAAGTTGATGGAGCGTGGTGTAATCGATGTGAAATAGTTGCCGGCTTGATCACAAAGAATCTTCGCGACACCGGATGCGCGAGATTGCGCCAGCGAGATAACGGTCGTTCCTTCACGACTTCAAACCCTGACAAACTAAAAATCCTGCGCCAGTCGTGTTCTGCGTGGAACGTGCATGGACCGGTGCGGCCACGCCACTGTCGATCGTGTGTCCAACAGACGATGCGGTCCCACCAGAGTGCCGGCATGTCTTCGTAAATGATCGCGAGTCCTCCCTCTCGCAGCACCCGGCTCACTTCATTCAACACGAGCTGCGGATCATGCGCGTGATGCAAGACATAACAGAGCAGCACCGCGTCGAAGCTATGGTCCCGCACCGGAAAATGACGGCCGTCGTACGGCAGGTAATTGATGCGAGCATCCGTATCGCGGCCCACGTCGAGTCCAACAACAGTCGTACCGAGCATGCTCTGTAGATGGTGGGCGATGAAACCGTTGCCGCAGCCGACGTCGAGTACATTTGCGCGCTGCGGCAGCACCTTCACAACTTCCAGCGCCATGTCATAAGCACGGCCTACCTTGCGGCGGCGTCTCATGCGCTTAAAGCGACGTTTGATGGTCGTGCTTAGACTTGTCACCATCCGTGGCGAGTGCAAGCACGATGCCTCAAAGAAATGCTGATAAACTGGGCAATAACCGAGGTGCAGCAAATATACGTCGCCAAAATTTGCCGACCGTTGCTGCGGGCAATTTGCACGGATAGAATTGCCGCATGACCAAACTGCTGATGACTGCATTGTTACTGACGCAAACTCTTCCCGCTGGATACTGGCCGCTCGAAAAGAGCCAGCCACTTATCGACAAAACACAAACGATCACTTTGTCGGGCGACCTCTCGAAGCTGACCGACGGCGAGCGCAAGGCTGTCGCCAAGTTGATAGAGGTCGGGCAGATCTTTCAGAAGCTCTATGAGGAACAGCGCCATCCGGAAGCGCTCGCGTCGTATCGCGCGCTCGTAGATCTCGACAAACGGACCGGATCCAAGCCGGCAACGCAGAACCTCCTGACGCTCTATCGTTTGTTTCAGGGACCAATCGCGACCACGCTCGACAACAAACGCGAGCCATTCCTTCCGGTCGATCCGTTGAAGCCCGGCAAGAATGTTTATCCCTGGGGGATTGCGAAAGAGGCAGTCGACCCAAAACGTAACGACCTTTTGGATCTGCGTTCGGTGGTTCGTTACGGTAAGGATTTGAAAGCCGACATCGCTGCATTGAATAAATATCCGGCGTTGCAGACGCTGCACCCGAAACTGCTCGGCGAGTTGCAGCGAGCTCAGCCAGGCGCTTTATACAGCGTGCCGTACGCAGTCGCCTACGCTGACGACTTGATGAAAGCGTACGGGCTGTTGAACGAAGCTGCTGATGCGGTGCAGAAGGATGATGACGAGTTTGCCAGGTACCTGCGCAACCGCGCGCGCGATCTGTTGTCAAACGACTACGAATCGGGCGACGCGAGTTGGGTGACGGGAAGATTCAAAAACCTCAACGCGCAGATTGGTTCGTACGAAACTTATGACGATGAGTTGTTTGGTGTAAAGACGTTCTTCGCGTTCTGCCTGTTGCAAACTCGGCAGGAAGAGACGGCCGCCCTGCGCCAGGCGATGAAGGGTTTGCAAGCGCTCGAAGACTCGCTGCCATATCAGAATCACAAGAAGGTGCGCGAAGACATTCCGGTCGGTGTTTACGACGTCGTGGCGGACTTTGGACAGTCTCGCGGCGGCAACACGGCGACGATTCTGCCGAACGAGAGTTACCTCGCACGTCGTTATGGCCGCACGATACTGCTGCGGGCCAACATCATGCGCGACACGAGTATATTCGAAGGAAGCTCGCGCAGTCTGGAAGCCGCGATCGGCGAACAGGCCAAAGATCTCACGCCGGATGGTAACTTCTATCGCACGTTGTGGCATGAAGTGGGTCACTATCTCGGTGTGGATCGAACGAAGGATGGCCGCGATCTCGATGAAGCTTTGCAGGACAACTCGAACACGCTCGAGGAGATGAAAGCGGATCTCGTGTCGCTCTTCGTCGCCGACGCGCTTCACAAGCAGGGCTATTACACGGATGCGCAGTTACGGAGTGTTTACGCCGGCGGGATCCTGCGAGTGTTGCAGAACAATCGTCCGCGTCGCGATCAGCCTTACAACACGATGCAGTTGATGCAGTGGAACTTCTATCTGGAAAATGGATTGCTGAGTTTTGATCCGGCGACGAAGACGCTGCACATTAATTACGACAAGTACCATGACGTGGTCGGCAAGATGCTGGAGAAGACGCTGGCGGTGCAGTATGAGGGTGATAAGGCGGCGTCTGACAGGTTTATCGATCAGTATGCGAAGTGGGATGACAACCTGCATGGCGTCATCGCCGCGAACATCAGGGCGCAGCAGCGTTATCGCTTCCGCGTGTTCAAATACGCAGCGCTCGGCGAATAGAAGCAGTTTCACACAAAGGCACAAAGGAAGACACTAAGACACAAAGAAGACTAACTTAGTGCCTCGTGTGTTCCTTGTGCCTTTGTGTGAAATCTTTCTTACTCTTTTCCCGTGATCGTCTGCTCCGCAATCTGCAAATGAACGTGCAGTCGCACCTCCGCAAGCCGGAGCTTGTCTGACGCTGCCTTGGCGCGATCGAAGTTGATCTGGGCCATGCTTCCCAGCACGTCTGACATGTGCTGCGTGAGTTGGGCCAGAGTTCCTTCGTTTCGCATGTCGAGTTCATCATTCTCAAAACTTTGAAGACCAAATCCCTCGAGCGTGCGCGCGGCTGTACAGATGTCATTAAACTGTTCGATCAGAGGATCGATAATCTCAAACGAACGTTTTGAATCGTACGGAGAAAACGCGCGCGCGATCTCCAGCAGCGCCCCCATCTGCTCCTGGTCCTCCGCCTGTGGCGACGCCGGCAACAAACCTCTCGCTTGCTCGAGCAGACTCAAGGCCGTTGCTCGCTTCTGTCCTGGACCAATTTGCCCAGCGAGTTGCGTCAACTGTGCAGCCCTTTCCCCGGGAGTACGCAGGGCACTGATATTTTTCAACGCCTCTTCAATTTTTCCGCTCGACATAGCGTGATCGATCTCCTGCTGCTCGATCGATCGCAAAGCCTGCATGCGTTGATACGGGTTACTGACGTGCTCGTTGAGGATTTGCCTGGCGCGAGCCAGGTCGCCATTGCTACCTTCACGCGTCGCCAGCATGACGTACAGTTGTTCGCGGAGTTCCGGCGGCGCCTTTTCAATCGATTCAAGTGCCGCCTCCACCGGATTATTTGCGATCGCGTTCTGATATTCCTGGTACTGGTTAATATACTGAGTATTGACATTGCCAACGAGCTCTGTCTGTTTCTTGTTCAGCGCCGCCGTGCTCCCACTCACAACTTTGTCCAGTTCGTCGCCCAGTGACTTGAGCCCGGCCATAACTGTCCATAGCGTACCCGCTGACGTGTCGTATGCTCGGTTGGCAGGCGTATTGTAAGACAGTACTTCGCGAACCATTTTCTGGACCAACTGTTTGTATTCCTGCTCGGAAAGCAGTCCCGTGTTCAAATGCTGAAGCACAACGACCGGATACGGACCCGGAATAGAATTGGTAGCTGGTTCACCTTGTTTATTCGCAGTGTTGTAGTAGTTCGTGAGCGTCATCGCGAGAGTTGCTGCCTCGATGTTGCTTAATAACTTGTCCTCAGCGAGAAGCTTACCGGTTATGTCGTGTACGAGTTCGGTTGCGAGCTCAGGATTTTTCGCAGCAAGTTGCGACGCCGTGTTCATCAAAGCCGGCGAATACGCCTTCTTCAGGTTTTTGCGCGCAATTTGCAGGGCGCGATTAGGATCCTTCCGCGCAATTTCATCGGCAATGGAGAGTTCAAGTGCGCTTTCCTGCATCACGAGATCGCGTGGACCACCATAAGGACTGTATTTCAGTGTAGTTGCTTGAAGAAAACTAAGAGCCGCATCGGGGTCCGTTTGCGCCAAAGCTCTTATCACGTCACTACGCAGTTGCAAGAGCGATGAGAACTCCATCATGGATTCTTCATCATTGTCGTCGGCCTCCGGATTCGCGGCGGCCATCAGTTGCTTCAGATCCGCGACAGCATCCAGTAAAAACTTCGACGCTGCTTTTTCATCTGTCTCCCTGAGCAGACTGGCGGCGGTGAGCTGTGCGTTGATACGAGTATGAGGTGAGCGAATTTGTGAAATCGGCTCCCTGAGTTCTAAAAGCAGGGCAATACCTTTTGCTTTCGCGGTCTCGCGATTTTTACTGGCCTCGATCTCTTCTTCCGTCGCCTCGCGTGTTTCAATGAGCTTGATCTGGTAACGACCGGTTGTAGTTTCGTCCTTGTTCAGCGGGGTTATGGCAATGCGATATTTTCCCGAGTCGGTGGCCAGAAATGAGACTTGTTCGACACCGTCAGCGCCGTTCGGCGTGTCGCATCGGGCGAGATCCTTGCCGTCAGGTGTTGAAATGTTGATGACGACATCGATACCTTTCTGCTCGACCACCAATTGCACGTGACTGTTTGCTTTCGTATTGACCGTGAACTCGTGAACCTGGCCTGGTCCCAGGGCGCGCTCGATTGGAATGCCTGGCTGAAGCGCGGTTGAACTCTGGGCGTTGGCGGCAGTGAACGAGGAACAAACAAAGAAGGGGAGAAGAATCAGAGCCCGTAATCTCATGTGAGCGTCTCCTGATGGCCGGACTTAAGATCTCGAAAACGTGGAGTGCTGGACTGATTTTTTCCACACTTAAGACGCCAAAACCGGGTAAAGAGTTCCCAAACTGGCGACAGAAAAGATCTAACCGCATCGTCCTGAATGCTTATAGACCCAAACCCAGCATAACAAACCGTGGGCTCCGTCAGGAGACGGATGTTGTTGGCCACATCGCCGTTGTTTAGTGGCTCTTGCCGAAGGCGTTGCTGCCGAGGAAATTTTCTCGCAGGTAAGCGACCGTGTCGTGCAATGTCTCGCCCGGATCACGTGGTTTGAAGCTGAGTTCACGCGAGGCTTTGGAGCAATTGAGGTACCAGAAATACTGGGCCATTTCGATGGCGCCCGGCTCAACGGGCGACGCGAGGTCCCATTGTTTGAAAATCGAGTCCAACAGGTTTGCTCCCGTAATCGCAAAGCGTGACGGCAGCGCCAGCCACGGCGCTGAGATCTTCGTAAGGCGCTCGAGCCGTCCAAAAAATTTCGAGAAGGTCCAATTAGCGGCGCCGAGCAGGTAACGTTCACCGTGCCTGCCTTTTTTCATCGCCATGCGAAAGCTTGTTGCTGCGTCTCGCGCGTCGACAAAGCTCACGCCGCCGGTCGGGACCGCACCGATCTTGCGCGCCATGAAATCGAGAATGAGTTTAGTGGAACTGAGACGATCGTCACCTGGACCAAGCAGCAGGCTCGGATTCATGATCACGAGACGCAGCCCCTTGCCCTGAAAACGTTCGAGAGCCGCCATCTCCTGATAAGCCTTGCTGGCGTAGTAGGGCCAGCGCGAAATGATGTCGAGTGGAACCGGATAGGTCTCGTCAGGAACAGCCTCGCCGTCTTCTGTGACAGCGATGGTGCCGCTCGTGGAAGCGAGAACAATCGTCTTCACGCCCGCGGCCCTGGCGGCGTCACAGAGCAAACGCGTGCCTTCGACGTGAACGTCGTACATGGCGCGCGCGTCTTCGCGTTCACGAGAGACTCTGCCGGCGAGGTGATAGATTTCGCTGATGCCCTCGACAGCGCGTTTGTCGTCTTCAGAGTTCGTGATTGAACCGGCGAAGGTTTCCACGCCCAGGTCGACGAGCCAGTCGGGGATTGACGTGGCCATCACGCGAATGTCTTTAGCGCCTTCTGCGGTGAGTTGGCGAACGAGATGTGAACCGAGAAAGCCGGTGCCGCCGGTGATGAGCGTGACCGCGCGTTGGCGCTTCTCGATAGCGGCACGACGCTTCGTGCCGGTAGTGACCGGAGTCATGCGAGCGGTGCGTTTCCCTGGAGTCTTAGAGGGCATGATCTTCCTGGTCTTATCCACAGGCAGAAAATCCTGTGTAATCTGTGGATGGATTTAGACCATAACCTCCTCCGCTACAGCGGTGAGTTGGCGTTTACGTTCGCTCTTCCATTGCCGCCGTATGGCCTTTGCGTCGAACGGCTCGCGCGTGCCGTCGCGCAGGTTCACGACCTCGTGTCTGACGCGCGCGGCGATCAGGCGGTAAGCCTCGGCGCGCGGCATTCCCTTCGTCATCTCTTCGAGTTCCTCGATCTCGAGGAAACGACCAATGCGCGCGCCGACGTTACGATTCTTGATGATCGTCGTGCCCTTCGGCATCGCTTCATACGTTCCGTCCAAAAACATCGGCAGGATGCCGACACGCGCGTGCAGCGCGAGATATCCGACCACGGGTTTGAAGTCAGCCATGATTCCGGTCATCGAACGCGTGCCTTCCGGGAAGATCAGAGCGTTGTAACCACGATCGAGGAACGACATCGCGTGACGAAGCGACTGCCGCAACGAACCGGTGCGCTCCATCGGCACGAGATTCGTAAAGTTTTCCATCACCGCGCGTTTGTACTTCGTGTCGAAGAAGTAATCCGCCGCGGCAAGCGCGACGAGATCCTTGCCGTACTCACCAAGCGCCATCTTCGTGAGTCCCATGTCTAAGTGCGAGGCGTGATTCGCAGCGACAAGAAAGTTCGTGTGCGGTGGGATATTCGATCGTCCTTCGTAATGCGCGCGCAGGAATTGCTCGTAAAGGAAACGCTGGAGGAAGTCGCCGGCTTTGTTTCCGGCAGTGCGCACGAACGGCGGGATGTGAATCTCGTCATCACCCTTACGGCGATCATCGATCCTCGTGGTTTCCTTCGTTGCGGCGCCCGGGACGCGACTCACGACCGTCAAGAGTTCTCGAACGTCCTGAATCTCGTTAAATCGCTCGGGCGCGGAGATCGAACCGCCCGCACTCTCGATCGCAGTGGCGAGTTCGACAAACATCAAACTGTCGAAACCAAGATCGCTCAGACGCGAATCGATCGAGACCTCCGAACGCGGACGATTCGCAACTGT
The DNA here is from genome assembly GCA_046730735.1 of Acidobacteriota bacterium. Classification (GTDB taxonomy): domain Bacteria; phylum Acidobacteriota; class Blastocatellia; order Pyrinomonadales; family Pyrinomonadaceae; genus PSRF01. Next base: position 7,672 of record JBKPJP010000185.1, read on the forward strand.
CGCTACAACTCCCAGCAGCCACGTCGAATCGGCATTCGCTGTCTCCTGCACCCCTCCGCGACGACCGGACTTCTGACTCTCCTCGAGCGACTCCATGATCTGGACCACTTCGCGTCGCTTTACTTTGCGGGTGGCGGTACGCGGCAACTCGACGTCGGTGAAGTGCAAAACCTTCACGCGTTTGAAGTAGGGCAAAGAAGCCGAGACTTCGCGGAAGTGTTCTTCAACCAGACGATGCAGCGCGGCTCGCGAGAGTGAAATATCGTATTCATCGTCGGCCACCACCAGACACGCTACTTTCTCGCCGATACCGTCCGGCAAACCGACAATACTCAACTCCTTGATGTAAGGAGAGTTGGCATAGATCTCTTCGAGCTCGTCAGGATAAACGTTCTTGCCGTTCGTATCGACGATGATCTCCTTTGAACGGCCGACGAGATAAAGGTTCCCGTCGTCGTCAACGCGACCGAGATCTCCCGTGTAGAGCCAGCGTTCGACAAGTGTCTTACGCGTGGCCGCTTCATCTTCGTAGTAACCGAGCATCACGTTTGGACCACGCGCGATCACTTCGCCGACACCGCTCGCGTCAGGACCGGAAATGCGCACCTCGACGCCCGGCAACGGTTTACCCACAGTTCCCGTGAGCATTCGATCCTCGGGACGTGTCACGGTCAGAACCGGGGAAGCTTCGGTTAGACCATAACCTTCGAGAATCGTGAAGCCGAGACCGTGAAAGTCGCGCTGAATCTTTTCGCTCAATGCAGAGCCGCCGCTGATGAAGTAACGAATGCGCCCGCCTAAGCCTTCGTGAATGGGATAGAACAACACCTGGCCGAAATTGAATGGCGTCTTATCTCGCAGCCATGCGTTGGCAAGAATCAAGTTCTCTGCAGTCTTACCGATCCAGTCGCTGCGTTCGTAGAGACGGTTCTTGATGCGGCGGTGCAGCAGTTCCCAGAGCGCTGGCACGCCAACCATGCCCGTTACGTGCCCGTTCTTGATCGCGCGCGCGAGTGCGTCACTCGTAAGTTCGGGTAAGTAAGTAATCTGTGCGCCGCGACTGAGAGGCGTCAGAAAGCCGGTCGAGAACTCGAAGGTGTGGTGTAAAGGAAGCACTGACAACACACCATCTTGTATGCTCATATCAAACACTGACGAGAGCATCGAAACCATGCTCGTTAGGTTGCGATGCGACAGCATCACGCCTTTGGGTTGACCGGTCGTGCCGGATGTGAAGATTAATGACGCGACGCTTTGCGCGTGTGCCTTGTGTGGCAGCAGTGCGATACGTTGATCTTCAGTTTCTTCATCGGGTAACGCGAAGACTTCCTGATATGTCCAAAGGCGAGTCAGTCCCTGTTGTTCAAGTCGTTCACGTAGATCGGGATGCTCTTCGAGAACGGCTTCGCTGCAAATCATGCCCGCCGCGTTTCCCGCCCGTGCGAAGTTGAGAATCTCGTTTGTCGAACTCTCCGGATCACAGGGGATACAAGTCGCGCCGGCCTTCAGCACGCCGAAATAACTCATGCCCCACTCGGGCGCGTTACTGCTGACGAGCATCACGCGATCGCCCGGCTTGATTCCTTCACTCGCAAGAAATCCGGCCGCGCGCGTGGCCAGTTCACGCAAGTCGGCATACGTGTACTGCTCCTTGCGTCCGTCGCGTTCGATCCGCATCGCCACTCTGGTCTGGTGACGCTTCGTCGAAGTTTCAAACAGCTCGAGCAGATCGCGATAGGTGTAGATGCGCTTCGGCTGCGCGCGCATTTCATCTTCGAGCGTTGGAAATACCCATTTCGTGAGTCCGGGCAAATGGATGTTGAGCCAGTAGTCGTACCAGTCAAATTTTTCGGGATGCCAGGTCAGCAGCGCGCGTTCGTCCTCGCTGATGCGATCGAAGAGGGAACGCACGTTGTCGCAACGAAACACATAAGCATTCTCGACCGTAAACGGGCGGAACATCTCAAACGCATCAGTGGTTTCGCGCGTGAGCTCTTCAACTCGTTCAACCTTGTCCTTCAACACATCGATAACTTCGCCGACACGCCCGCCGCCCCAGCGTGGACGTACACGTTCGAGCAGCGACGACGCCTTCTTCGCTGTCGCGTTGAACATCGGCACTGACGTGTTTTCGAATTTCGATACTGTGACCGGCCGCGGCTCCATGCGCGCGGCGATTTGATTCAAGATCTTAGGGCCGGTTTCCTTCTCTTCGAAGTGCCTTCGCTTGTCGAGGCCGCACAGACCGATGATTCGTTCCATGTTGTTGGCATTGGAATCGCCTGTTGCGGCCTGGTAAACAAGCTGCGTTTCTTCGACACACGCCTGCGCCGCAACCGCGAGCATCACTGACGCAACCTGGTCCACCGGCGTGATGTCGAGAATCAGTTTCGGATCTGCCGGAATCTGCGTCTGGCCTTTGCGGATCAAAAAGATAATCGGCGCGGTCGTTGTGAAACCCTCGTTCCAGCCAGGAAAAGGATACGCCATCGCCGACTCGACAATGCTGGGGCGCACGATCGCGCGCACGATATCTTTTTCAACTGCGACTAGTTGTTCGCCGAGCGACTTGGTATAGGTGTAGATGTTGGGCCAACCCCAGTAAGCGGCACGTTCGACACCGAGGTCCGTGAGACGCGTTCGCGTCCAGACTTTTCGTTCGCGAGCGACCGCGAGTCCGAGCGCGTCGGGATCGTCAACATCACGGCCTTCTTCCAACAGGCGCTTGCGGGCCAGTTCACGAAAACGCGCGGCCATCATCGCATCGCGCGCCTCGTCGCGGACGCGGTCGGCGAGTTTGGCGCAGTCGGCGATCTCATTGTCCACTGAAAACTGTACGCCCTGCATCTCGGGTTCGTGCCGGCGTGGGAAGTAGCCGATGACGTTATCACCCTCCCATACGGCGCCGGAGCGATTACCAGCAACGAAACAAGTGGAAACATGGACCAGGGCCGGCCGCTTCATCCGCCGCGCAAAAGCGATCACGTTCTGCGTGCCGACGACGTTCGTGCGCAAGCCGCTTTCGAGTGTGGGATTGAAAGTTACGTTGCCGGCGGAGTTGATGATGACGTCGATATCGTCAGCGATTGCTTGCGCTTCTGCTTCGCTGTATCCGAAGTTTGTCTCGGCGATGTCGCCGCCGCGCACGACGACTTTATCGCGGATGAAACCTTCGAGCGCGCTGCCGTATCGTTCGCGCAGCGGATCGAACGGCGGCGCCGTTACGATGTTGTTCCAGAAACGATTCTCCGACTCCTCCTGCGACCGCGCGCGTACGGTGAGATAGATCTTGCCGACGTTCGGAAAACGATGCAGCAACATACTCAGCGTCACCTTGCCGAGAAAACCCGTGCTTCCTATCAGGAAGATGCGACGATCTCTATAAATTTCAGTGGGAGATAATTTCATATCCGTGTTCTCCGCGTAATCCGCGGCTAAAACTATTCCATATCCGCAATCCCGATCATCGGCTGGTGCAGCATCGTGATCTCGGCGGAGTTGCCCATGTAACTGCGAGCCATCGCGATGGCTTCAGTCAAATTGTCTGCACGCTCCCAACCGAGAATCGCGGGCACGTGCGCGTTCTCGGCGCCGGCGGCGATCACATGGCCCACGTGCTGGCGACCATTCTCGCCCCAGTACCACATAAAGAACGGGTGCGCGCCGTGATAAGCATTGCCGCGCCGGTACATCTCGATATAACTCGGATTATTTGCAAACTCGCGCTCGTACTTCTCACGCAACGTGAACGCATCGCGCGTCTCCGGCAGCAGCCGATTGAAAAACTCGATGTAGCTCGGATGAAACTGGTGATCGAACTCGTCGTAACAGGGATGATGCAGGATTAGCACACCGCCTTTTTTCAGCAGCGGCTTGTTGCGATAGAAATTAAAGTGATAACCAAGCGCCATCACCTGGACCAGCAGCGGGTTCAGGATCGAGTAAACGTTGTACGGCGAAATGTCGGGGATACCTGTGATCAGAATGTCGCACTGGCCGCGAATCGGAATCGCATACTGCTCAAAACCCTTCGCAACTATCTTTTCGTGGACCAACTCGGTCTTGCCGGCGTAACACGCGGTCATCTCGTACTGCGCGGGGCGCGAGTGCAGGAGTTTTCGACGCGCGGCCCGCGGTAATTTGCTCATCGTGAAGCGCATTGCTTCAAACTTCATGCGATCGAACGCGCTGAAGTCGTCTTCGTTGCGCAGCAGGAAGTCCATGTCCGCGCCGTACATCCGGTTGTTGATGGCCGTTTCGATATGAAAGACGTTCAGTGTTTCGTCGACGATTTTACCGAGAGGTATGATTTTGTGGTTCAACTCGGAGCGCGCGGGATCCATGTAACTGTCGGAATCGCGAATCGTCTGTGGCTCGTGATGCGCGCGCAGCGACTCGTAATCGCAGAGCCCGACAGCCACTGACTTATGACCGCCGTCCATCGGCACGAAGTTGATATTGACGTAGATCAACAGGTCACTTTCCGCGCAGCGACGATTGAGTACGAGTGGATGTTTGTGACGCGTCTCGCCGATCTTGATGAGACCGTCGGCCCACTCGGCGTCGTGGTTGTAATAACGATCAGGGTAGTACTCGTCAAAAATTCGCGGGCCGACCATGCGCTTCATTTCCCACTCGGTCATCTTCCGGTGCAGGGAATTCGCGATGATGATGTGAACGTCGTCGACGCCGTGTCCGGCAAGCATGTCGCAGACAATTTCGAGAATCGTTTGGCGAATGTCGGGCGTCGCCATCGGCGGCAACGGCAAACTGATATCGTCAACCGCCACAGTGACACGCATTCCCGGTTCTAACTGTGCAAAAAGCGGGTCGCAGCCAAGCGGGTGATTCAGGGCATAACGGATGGCAGCCTCACGGTTCGGCAGACCCTTAATCGACGGATTCGGATAAAGAACACGAGTCCCGATCGGCAAGTCTTCGAGTATGAAGTCTTCACCCGAGGGCATGATGCGCGGCGCGCTATCGCGATCGATGTAGATTACGGATTCGTGCGTCTTTCGTCGGAGTTGCAGTGCCATTAGTTTATTTAAGGTTCAGTATGGGCCAATCGTGGTGCATCGCTGTTTGTCGCAGACGCATGTCGGGATTGACCACTGCCGGGTGACCCACGATCGAAAGCATCGGCAGGTCGCTCATGCTGTCGGTGTAAGCATAAGAGTCGCTCAGGCTGATGCCTTCACGCTCGGTATAGGTTCGAATCCAGGAGGCCTTCGTCGCGGCGGCCATGACCGGCGGCAACAGGCGTCCGGTCGCCACGCCATTCACAAACTCCAAACGATTGGTCACATACTCGGTAATCCCCAGGTGGTCCATCAAAGGCTTGACCGACAGGTCCAGCGCGCCGGTTATCACCACTTGCCGCAGCCCCAGCTTTCGTGATTTGTCGATCAGCTCGTAAGTCCCCGGAAATACCGCCGGCTTGATGACCTCTTCAAATAAGTCGTTAGCAAAAAAGCGGAGCCGGTCCTCGGATTGACCCTTGTAGCGTTTGAAATACAGGTCGTTGAAAACCTTGCGGCTATACTGGTCGGTAACCGCAAACAGCGGCAGGCTCAAAACCGTCGTCGCACTCTTCTTGAAGCTCTCTATTAAGCCCTGCTGTCGCCGCGCGTAAAACGAGAGGGTGTGCACCAGATTTTTGCTTACTAAAGTGCCCTCAAGATCGTAGAATGCTGCCCCCGCCACGCGAGCCACTATACCGCATGGAAGCGGTTTTGGTTAGCCGGAAAGCAAAAGTATTACAAACTGTATAGCGACACTAGACAATCAAAGGACATTTGATGATAAATCCTAGAAAAAACCGAGAATTTCTGCGATCCGCAATGTTCGTTTCCGCACTGATTTCAGTAGTTTTAGGCGGGCTGGCTTGTCATGGATCGTCTGATACGCCGTCGAACACCGGGGGAGCGGATGCAAAAATGGCAGCGGACAAAATGGCCGAGGCGGAGCCGCTTTATGAAGGCCGCGAGGACATGAACAAGGCTCGGCTGGCAGTTACGACGCTACGCCAGGCTCACGCAGCTGACTACGGCAACTACGAAGCGGCGTGGAAATTGTCGCGTGCGGCCTTTTACGTTGCCGACCGCACTGACAACGACACCGAACGCGACAACATGTTTCGCGAAGGCACTGACGCGGGAAAAGCGGCGGCCGCATTGCAACCCAACAAGCCCGATGGTCACTTCTGGCTGGGCGCAAACTACGGCGGCACCGCGGCTCATAGCACGCTCGCCAATGTCTCCAGTTTCAACGACATCAAGACCGAGATGGAGACGGTTTTGAAGCTGGACGAGGGTTATCAGGGTTACAGCGTTTATATCGGTTTAGGCCGCCTCTATCTTGGCGCGCCGAGGGTCCTTGGCGGCGACGTCGCGAAGGCGATTGAGTATCTGGAAAAGGGAGTGAAGCTGAATCCAAACAACACGGTAACGCGCTACTACCTCGCGGAAGCTTATGAAACAGCTAACCGTGATGCAGACGCGAAGAAGCAGATCGAAGCGATATTGACGTTGACTCCCGATCCGAAGTACATCGCCGAGCACAAGGACACAGTCGAGAAGGCGAAGAAGCTCCAGGAAAAAATCGCCGCGAATTTACGCTGATACACGCGGATCTAATCCGCGTCTTTAATCCGCGTTATCCGTGTTACGGTTTGGCCAGGCGCTTGATCTCTTCCAGAGTGCGTTTGTGTTGTTCGAGTTTCTGGCCCGCTTCGCCAAGTTTTCCTTGTGACGTGAGGCGCTGGTAATCCTCAAACTCCTGTATGGCCCTGTTCACCAATTGCTGCAGATCCTGAGCGGGCGTGGCTGACGGTGTCGGCTGAGATGGGCCAGGGCTCGCTTCCTGAGGAGCAGCAGCTTTCGTCGCCGCTTCACCAAACAAGCTATTCATCGCTTCCGTAAACGATTGCCCGTAACCAAGTTTTTCCTGCGTCGCCAGTACAACCAGCCGCAACTCCGGCATCGGACTGCGCTGCGCCTGTAGATACACAGGCTCAACAAACATCAGCGAACGTCCAATCGGGATCACCAGCAAATGCCCGCGTATCACCCGTGAACCCTGCTGATTCCAGAGCGTGAACTGCCCCGAAAGCTGAGCGTTCTGATCGATACGAGCTTCAATCTGAACTGGACCATCGATCAGTCTTGATTTCGGGAAGTTGTAAACAAGCAGCTTGCCGTAGTGCTCGCCATCACTGCGACCGGCCATCCAGCCAATCATGTTGTTTCGACTAGCGGGCGTGAACGGCAGGATAAATACAAACTCGTTTTTCTGTTGCTCACCCGGCAGCTGCATCAGGACGTAATAAGGATCGATCGGTTCACTCTGTTTCTTACCCTCATCGTCAACCGTGATCTGTTGCGCGACGCTCCAGACGTCCTCACGCTGGAAAAAGACTTTCGGATTCTGCGTGTGATAAAGACCGTAAACTTCACCCTGCGCGCGCACTAACGTTTCCGGATAGCGAACGTGCGCTCGCAGATCCCCCGGCATCTGACTCGCGTCCTTGAACAGATTCGGAAAGACATGGCTGTAGGCCGCGATAATCGGATCCTTGTTATCGAACACGTAGAAGTTCGCGGTCCCGTTGTACGCGTCGATCACGACTTTGACGCTGTTGCGAATGTAGTTGAGCGAATTGCCCGCAACGTCGTGATGTCTCGAGTAAGGAAAATAATCCGACTCGGTGAAGCCATCGATTATCCAGAAAAGTCGTCCCTCATTCGAGACGACGATGTAAGCATCTTTGTCGTAAGTCAGAAACGGCGCCACACCATTCACGATATCGCGAATGTTTCGATTAATGAGGAGGTGACTATCGCTGGTCACAGCATTCGAAAACGGTAACTTCGAAAGATCTCCGATGGCCCATGCCAGCATCATGCGACGCAAACGATTGCCGATGCGAATGCCTCCGGTTCCCTGGTAAGTGGTGGTGGCGTTTGTGTCGCCCTGGGGGTAGTCAAACTCCTGCTGCTGCGTTTTCACATAAACGTAGCGATCCGTCAGTTCGCCGTAGTAGATCTCAGGGCGAGTCACCTTGATGTCGCCGGCGGGTGCTTCAACGGGCATGTTTGATAACACAAACTGCGGCAGACCTTCCGGTGTGAAACCGTTCGCGGTATTCATTGTCACACCGTAGCCGTGCGTGTAGGTCAGCCGTTCATTGACCCAGTTGTTCAAAGACGGAAGCTTGGCGTCATTGAGCTCGCGCGGCGCGATCATCATCTGGCGTGTCTGGCCGCCGACAACATAACGATCGACGTCGACGTCGGGAAAGTCGTAATAAGTGCGAATGGCTTGTATCTGGCGCAGCGTATCCTGGAGTGCGCGCCAGTCCCAGAGACGAATGTTGTCGAGACTCTCGCGGTTGTTCGGCAGGTCAAGTGCTTCGACGGAATTTTCCGCCTGGAACTCGCGCAATTCGATCTGGTCCAACCCGAAACCTTTTCGCGTCCATTCGAGGTTGTACGTGATGTAAGGTGTCTCGCGATCCAGCTCGTTTGGTTTGACGATAAAACTCTGGATGTAAGAGGGAATCAAAACAACGGCGATCACATAGGTTGCGACAGGCAGTACGATAGCGATCAGCAGCAGGCTAAAGCGCCGCAGCGCGAATGCATTCACCAGCAGAATGACTGCCGCAATGATCAGCACGATACAGACGATCAGCAGCGCAGGGAGCGTATAGTGAGCTTCGGTGTAAGTGACTCCGGAGAACGTCGAATGATCGGCCCAGAGGAAAGGGAAGCGCGAGAGATACGTGCGCCAGCTCAGCACCAGCAAAAACAGTGCGAGCGCACAACAGACAGCTCTGAATGCCGCTCCCGACGACCAACGCACGCTCGGCTTCAGCACCGTTTGCGGCAGGCTCAACAACGAGTAAGCAACCGCGGCGCAGAGGATGATGAACGTTACGCCAAATAACCAGGAACTGAGCAAATCGTAGAAAGGCAACGAGAAGAGATAGAAGCTGAGTGACTTGCCAAAGATCGGATCGTAACTATTTGACGCCGGCTGGTTCCGGAAGAGCGCAAACTGGCGCCAGTGTTCCTTCAAGTTGAAACCGTAGAGCAGGCCAAACAATCCGGAGACTAACCAACCGAGTGGGCGAATAAATTTCGCGGGCGAAAATTGAAACGGTTGATTGTTGAGAATGATGGTTCGGTTTTCGAATGCGAGCGCGCCGAAGAGTCGTTGAAAGAGCAGAAATGTTGCGCTCAGTAAAAGCGCAGTGAGTATCGCCGAGCCTGCGAATAATGCGAGTTTGAGTTTGAGAATGTACCAATAGACTGACGAGTAACCGAGCGAGTCGAACCACAGCGCTGACAGGTAAATCGAAAGAATGCGTGAAAACGACAGGAGCAGCAGGACAGCGGCGACAATAAGCCAGATCTTCCAGCGGCGGCGGGGCGGTGGTCCAACATCGATCACTTTCGCGTCTCGGGGGATTTTGCTCACGCGTGTATCTTGCCACAGATAAACACGGATTACACGGCTCGTGTATAATCGCGGCTGATGCTGACGCCAGAGACAATACTACAAGGCCGGTATCGAATCGTGCGCCAGCTCGGCCAGGGCGGCATGGGCGCCGTCTATGAGGCGATTGATCAGCGTCTCGATACCACTGTTGCGCTGAAAGAAACGCTTTTCTCGGAAGAACGCCTGCGCAAGCAATTTGAACGCGAAGCGCGGTTACTAGCTCGTCTTCATCATCCCGCGTTGCCGCGCGTCAGCGACCATTTTTCTGAAGGCGACGGGCAGTTTCTCGTGATGCAGTTCATCCCCGGCGACGATTTGTCGGAGATGATGGCTCGCAAGCGAACTGCGTTTCCGCCGAACCAGGTTTTGACGTGGGCGGATCAACTGCTCGATGCACTCGATTATCTTCACACACAAGATCCGCAGATCGTTCATCGCGACATCAAACCGCAGAATTTAAAACTGACTTCGCGCGGTCAGATCATCCTGCTCGACTTTGGACTGGCTAAAGGTCAGGCCGGAGAGATCTCGCGGGTGACAACTGCCGCGAGCATTTTTGGTTACACGCCAAACTACGCGCCGCTCGAACAGATTCAAGGTCTCGGAACCGACGCGCGCAGCGATCTCTATTCACTGGGCGCGACGTTGTATCACTTGCTGACTGGGGTGAAACCACCTGACGCTTTGACGCGTGCGGCGGCCATCGTCAATGGCCAGCCGGATCCACTCCTGAAGGCGAGTGAAGCAAACGCAGCGATTGCGCCGGAGATAGACGAAGTGCTCGAGAAGGCGATGGCGCAAAACCGCGAGCAGCGCTATGCGACCGCGGCTGACATGCGCAAGGCGCTTCACAGTGCCGAGCAGGCTTCAACTTTGGTCGAACGAGGTGAAGCGCAGACGGTTCTGTTTCCGCCACCGCCAAAAACTGTCGCAATCCCGACGCAAACAGTTCCGCGACAAGCGACGGTTACGCCAACAGGCGAGACGACCGTGGTTCGTCCGCGCGGCAGTGGCCCGGGAATGCGCGTGTTTCCGATCGCGATCGCGACGGGAGTGTTGCTGTTGGTTGTGTGCGGAGTCTTCGGATTTTATGCGCTGCAAAAACGCAGCAACTCCACGGTCCAGATCGCAGCCGAGACGCCGGCTCCGATTGGTGGACCAGTCACTACGCCGACTCCTGCAAGCAGCGCTACTCCCTCACCCGAAACAAAAGTTGAACAGGCGCCCGTAGCTGTTGCGAAAAAGAGTCCGCGTGAAGAACCGAAGAAGACTCCGGAGCGCGCGCCGCGGGAACGATCCGATGAAGGCGCGGGACATGCGGGAGAGGTACGTGTCGATCCGCCCGACATCCCGGAGCCACCGGACTCTGACGAGCCAAACAGGCCGCGACGTCCAAACGTTAGAGTGATGCCGGGCGGCGTCGTGGTCCGTAAACTTCCTGATGGTTCACAGATCATTACCAGGCCGGACGGCATGACAGTGATGATTACGAAGGACGGCAAACGGCAGGTCCTCAGTCCGCCGCGACCAAACCGTCGTCGCGAAGTGCCGGCGCCATCACCACAATAGTTTGTAACTTTTCTGCGGCTCAAGAAGGAGAAACTAAAATGAGTAAGTCGAATAGTATTCGTGTGGCGTTTGCTCTGCTCGCTGTTTGTGTATGCGCGGCGCTGCTGAGCCCGTTCGGAGTTGCGGTGCGAGCAGTGAGCGAGACGCCCGTTCCGTCAAACATCAGACTCACGCCACCGGCGCCGGTGTTTGATGACAAAGAGAGAGTCGCAGAGTTGATCCAGCGTCGCGAGCGCGTGGCCAAAAGCGTCGGCCCGCAGTCGTTTGTGATCCTTTTCAGTACTGAGCCGAGAGTTTACGCAAACGACGTAGACTATCCTTATCGCCAGGAGAACAACCTTTACTACCTGACGCATCTGAAACAGAAAGGCGCGACACTCGTCCTGCTGCCCGGCAATACCAAGTTGCGCGAGATCCTGTTCATGCCGCGCCGCAATCCCGCCGCGGAAACCTGGACCGGTCACATGTACAGCGCGGAAGAAGCGAACCATCTTTCCGGCATCAGAGAGATCTGGGACTTCAGGGAGTTTGAGCCTTTTATCAAGGCCATCAAGAACCGCCAGCCCTATCGACCAAAGGCGGAAAACATTCTCATGTCGGACCTGCCGGCCGACATGCCTTTGACCAATGATCATGGTTACACAGCATTGTTCGATGCGGCGGCAAAGGGCGAAGCCGGCGTGTACATGCTTGTTCCCGGCCAGGGCGAGAGTCGTGAATACAAACAGGAGCAACGCTTTGCTTCCGATTGGGCGAGCACCGCGTCGGGTTTTAGCGTTAAGAATGCATGGCCCATCTTTACCGAAATGCGTCTGGCGAAGTCGCCGATGGAGTTGCGCGTACTGCAACACGCTATCGATATCAGCATCGAAGCGCATCAGCGCGCGTGGGCAATGGCCAGTACCGCCAAATGGGAATACGAAGTGGATGCGGTGATGGCGTACACGATGAAACTTCGCAACGCCGATAACTGGGGCTATCCGGACATTGTCGGTTGTGGTCCAAATGCAACGACGCTTCACTACATCGAGTCGCAGGGTCCGGTGAAGCAAGGTGAGCTTCTGTTGATGGACGTCGGCGCGGAGTACGATCACTACACTGCCGACATCACGCGCACGTTTCCGGTGAATGGAAAATTCACGCCGTTGCAAGCCGCGGTCTATCAGATCGTTTATGACGCGCAGGAAGCAGTCGCGAAAGCGACGAGGCCGGGCGCGACTCTTTCAGACGTAAACCGGGCCGGCACGGAAGTCGTTAAAGATGGGCTTTTGAAGCTGGGACTGATCACCGACAAAAATTCGATGCAGCATCGCGTGTGGTTCATGCACGGAACGTCGCACTGGCTGGGCATGAATGTTCACGATGTTGGCGGTGGCAGGCCGATGGTGGCTGGCTCGGTGTTTACCAACGAGCCGGGCATTTATATCCGGGTGGATGCGTTGGACCAGATGCCGTATGGTTGGAAAACAGAAGACTGGGAGAAGTTCAAGACCGCGGTGAGGCCTGCCTTTGAAAAATACAAAGGCATCGGCGTCAGGATTGAAGACGACATGCTCGTTACGGCGGATGGCGTGCGCTGGATGAGCGAAGCGCTACCGCGCAAGCTCAGCGATATCGAGGATTTCATCTCGAAGGCGCGCCGCCAGTCAGAGTAATATCTGATCCGCGTTTATCTGCGTGAATTCGCGGCCTGGATCGCGCGGCGCGTGTGAACCTGAGCGAGATGACGACGATACTCACTCGAGGCGTAAAGATCCGTGCCGGGATCGACGCCGTCGCAAACATGTGTGGCCGCGTTTGCGATCGCGTTGTCGTCGAGATTTGATCCCGCCAAAGCTGCTTCAACGGCCTTTGCGCGATACGCTTTGACGCCCACTCCCGTTACGCCGATTCCAGCGGACTTACACGAGCCATCGTCATTGAGCGCGAGGTGCACGGCAATTCCAACGACTGCAAACCCCGACGCTGGATGCTTCACCTTTTGATATGCGTAGCCGAACTTTCCGCTGGGCTTCTTAATACGAATCTCTCGCAATATCTCGCCGGGTTGGAGATCCGTCGTCAGCAGATGGACGAAGAAGTTCTCGGCTTTGACGGTTCGCTCACCGCTTGTGCCCACTAAAACAAGATCGGCGTCGAGCGCAAGCACCGCGGCCGGCCAGTCACCCGCCGGATCGGAGTGCGCGACACTGCCGCCAATCGTGCCTTTGTTACGCACTTGCACGTCGCCGATACTCGCGGCGCATTCGGGCAAGAGCGGGCAGATTGTTTTCAACAGGTCAGAGGACTCTAATTGATAGTGAGTCGTCGTCGCTCCGATCAAAATCTGATCGCCCTCTTCGCGAATGTATGAGAGCGATTTGATGCGCGCGATGTCGACAAGCAACTGCGGCTGCGCAAGGCGCAACTTCATCGCCGGGATGAGACTGTGACCACCCGCCAGCACTTTCGCGCCATCGAGATCGCTCGCGCGCAACGCCACCGCCTCTTCGAGAGTATCAGGAGCCTGATAATCAAATTGTGTAGGAATCATCGTTTACTCCTTCTCCATACGCTTCGCTTAAAGTTGCAAGTATCAATCGCAGCCCAACAGCGCGAACCATGATAGCCAGAGGTTGCAGCGCCGAAGGCGCGGAATATGATAGCCAGGGTTGCAGCGCCGAAGGCGCGGAATATGATAGCCAGGGGTTTCAGCGCCGAAGGCGCGGAATATGATAGCCATCTATGAAGCCGGGTCGTGTCAAGAAATGAGTTTGGGTTGATTGGTTCACCCATCTATTCGAGATTCCACGTGGTTGAGATTGATTCTCGGTAAATACGTGGTCTCACTCAACGGTG
>JBKPJP010000186.1:0-2646 GCA_046730735.1 Acidobacteriota bacterium
CGGCACGGTAAACGAAACGACGGCGACGGAAGTCCAGGACCACTGAATTGCGAGCCATCTCGCTAACGAGGGCATCATCCAGTGTTGAGCCAAATTCCAGGCGACGAATTATTTGAGCGCGATCTTCGGCTGTTAAATCCCGAGCGCGCTTCTGTTCCTGCAGGGCATTCATCTCCATGTCCTTATGGGCATCGAGTCACATTTTCCAGCTTAAATCGTTTATGGCCGTGTTTTGCTCGTATTCGACGTGGTCCTGTGCGGGTTAGTTTCTACGACGATTGTAAGGAAACCCGCGCGCTGTTCCCAGGCTTGTTAATCTCGATTGAATCTTTTGACACAATGCTAGGGCGAGTACTGGCACGAACGGCCTAACCGAGGCCCGAACTGTAGCATGAAGCTCCAAAGCGCGCAAGAATAATCAAAGGCCCAACATTCTCGTATGCACTCAAAATCCAACATTCTCGTAGTCGACGATAACCCCGATAAATTGCAGCTAATTGAAGCAGCCTTGAGCCTTGCCGGCTATCAGGTTACTACTGCTGTAGACGGTGTTGAGGCGCTGGCGGCTATCGAGGGGTACCAACCCGACCTGGTGATAACGGACGTCATGATGCCGCGCATGAATGGCTATGAGTTGGCCCAACGCATCAGGGCCAATCCGGTAACTAAGTTTATTCCGGTCATTATGCAGACTGCCGCGGGCCGTCGTACTGAGGATCTTCGCAGGGCCAATGAAGTCGGAGCCTTGGGCTACATCACCGATCCGACCGATATCGATCTGTTGTTGGCTCGGACCAGAACGCTGCTCGAGTTTAAAGCCTATTTGGACGTTTGCGAGGAGGCGGCGTTTACGGACCATCTGACAGGCCTCGCCAACCGGCGCCGGTTTGAACGCCAATTAGAGCGGGAAGTGGGTCGTGTGGAGAGGTTTGCTCATCCATTCACACTCCTGATGCTCGACATCGATAGTTTTAAGAAACTGAACGACAACTTCGGTCACGACGCCGGAGACGATGCCATACGCCGCCTTGGCAAAGTCTTGCGCGAGGGGACGCGCGGTATCGATCTGGCAGCTAGAATCGGTGGCGAAGAATTTGCTGTGTTGCTGGTTGAGACAAGGAAAGACGTTGGTTGTGAAGTTGCCGAACGCTTGCGAGCCTCAATCAAGTCGTTGGAAATTCCACGCGCGGGTCATATCACCGCTAGTTTTGGGGTTGCGGAATGCCCCAACGACGCGCAAACTGCTGCTGATATCCTGAAAGCGGTGGATGTCGCTCTATACGAAGCCAAGCGAAAAGGCCGCGATCAGGTGGTGGCGTTGGAGGCCGTGCAGTCGAACTCGGTGGCGGTGGGCGACGTACAAGGCGATGGGAATTTGGGAGTTGCATCGCGAGGATAGGATGGCTGATTACAAAGAACGATTGGAAGAGTGGCAGCGGGCGGCGCGTCGCAAGGCTCGCGAGCTCGACGAGAAATATTCGATTTCCGACATCGTTGGTGAAGCGGCAAAGCGTGGCGCGGACACTGTTGCGAGCAGCGCCGAACGGCTGCGAGCCGAAGCTGAGCGACTCACGGACGATGAGGAAGTTGGGGAAACCGCACGCCGTGCTGCGAGTCATGTAAAGAAGGCCGGCAAGGTCGTGCGTGACGCCGCGGGCGATACGGGCAAGAAAGTCTTCGACGACGCTAAGACTTACTACGATCGCGCGTCGCAAATTTACGATGCCAGCGCGCGCTTCACGCGTGCTTCGACTGCTGCGACAGCAGGAGCGCTCAAGGCGCGCGACTGGATCAAAGAAAACCCGGGCAAGGCTGCCGTAGTTTCTGTTTCGTTAGTGCTGGGCATCAGGGCCGGTGCTGCGTTTCCAGGCCTGGACGCAGTGTTGTTGGGCTCGCATCCACACTGGTTCACACATTCGGCGCTGCCGGTTTGGGGACTGCATAAAGCGAGCCAGAAGTTTGATAACTATCTTAAGAAGCAGGAAGAACTGATCGCGCGCGGCGAACTCGACGAAGCTGCACAACAGCGCGTGGAGTTTGAACGCAAAATCGCGAAGTACGTCGGCGCGCCGTTACTCGGCGCATTTAGTTGTGCGGCTGGCGCCGCGATGTGGGCCCAGATCTTCCAACCGGGCGCAATCACCGGCTTCCCGATCAGTTGGTTACTCGGCGGCAACCCATTCCTCGACGGCGTCTGGTTATTCGCAAACGGCGTCATCTGCTTCCACCAGGGCTACAAATTCTTCATGATCGCCCTCGCAAACCAGGAAGAAGTCACCCGCGTCGTCCGCGAGATCAAAGGCCTGCTTCCCGCTGCGGCTATTTGATCGAAATCGGGAACGGGCAGAAGCAGAGGGCGAAGACGAGCAGGGTGATGAGCGCGATTACGGTGCGCTTTGTTCCTAAGGGTTCCATTACGCCCGGGGGCGGGTGTGGGACCTTCATCATGATCCCTAACAACACTGCGTAGAGAAATCCGCTGGGGCTGTTGTGCCACCAGAAGCCGAGAAGCGCCAACACCACGACCGTGACAAAAGCGATACGGCTGATGATCCGGTGCGCGCGCCCGCCAAAGACTGCGAACGTCCCGTGACCACCGTCGAGTTGTCCCACCGGCATCAGGTTCAGACTCGTAACGAGCAGACC
>JBKPJP010000187.1:0-3281 GCA_046730735.1 Acidobacteriota bacterium
CGGTGTAGTTCGTCGGCGATGTGGAGCGCGGCGAGAATCGCTACTTTCAAAGAATCGACGGTGAGTGTGCCGGAAGAAATTTCTCTCATGCGGCTGTCGACAAATTCAGCGAGCTGAATAATGTATTCAGTGTCACCATCAGACCGGATGTTATAGGTCTGATTGTAGATTTCAACCCGAATGGTGGGACTACCGCTACTTCCTTCCATAGTGCCTTTAGTGATCATGCGACCGATGCCGGAACTCATCTGAGTTCCTCGGCCATTTCCGGATCGAGGGCGGCAACTGCATCAAGCATGGCTTCGACTTTCATGCGGATGGTTTCGCGTTCAGCGAGCAACTTCTCGACCTGGTTTTCGAGTCGCTCTTTTTCATTGAGCACGTTCCCCATGTCGCGATGAATGAGGGCAAGTTCTTTTTCGAGATTCTCTTTTTCCTGGCGCAGCGTTTTCGTGAGTTCGATGGTGCGATAGATCTTATCTTCCAAGTGAGAAAACTTTTCCAAGCCTGACAGACCGACCATCTTTTGTCTCCCGACGTGTGAACTAGGAATGCGGAGCGATTATCCGTCTTCACGCCTGAGAGCGCAAGACTCATTTTGCAATCAACGAAGATTTATTTTTATCGTTGCTGGGCGCCGAAGGTGTCGAGCAGTCGCGCAGTCAAACGCGAGTGATACTCTTCCACTTCTTCATCGCGCAACGTGCGTTCGTCGGAGCGATACTCGAGCCTGAGAGTCACGGAACGTTTCCCCTGAGGAATATTTCCACCCTCAAACGTACCGACCAGCTTCACGCTGCGACAGTCGGCAACTTGCTGATTGTTCACTGCGGCAAAGATCTCGTCGAGGGCAACCTGGCGATCGACCAGCAACGAGATGTCGCGCGTGACTGACGGATAGCGAGGCAGCGGCGAATACTGGATCAACTTCGCCGGACCACTCAATAGCGCGCCGAGGTCCAACTCGAGAACATAGACCGGCTGCCGAAACTTGTATGACGCGGCAATACTTTCAGCCAAACGTCCAATCGTGCCGATTGCTGTTCCATCACCGGTCTTGATTTGGGCGGATTGCCCCGCACGCAGATGGCGCGCGGAAGTTTGCGCGAAAGTTAAAGGAGCCAGGTTCATCCAATCGACAGCAGCTTCAAGCGCGCCTTTGACGTCGAAGAAATCGAGTTCGCGTTCGGACTGAGCACGGCCCTCTTCGATTGCGCTTCCAGTAGCGACAAGGCCGAGTGCGAGAGTTTCCTGTGGCAACTCTCCAGTCTCTAAAACCGAGAAAATCCGCCCAATTTCGAACAATCTGACGTCGCGAATGCCATGATTAAAGTTGTGACGCAGCGAGTCCAGGAGTCCCGGCAAAAGTGTGGAACGCATCCACGCCGCATCTTCAATGATCGGATTCGCGAGTTGCGGCTGATCGTTCTCATGACCGGCCAACGACGGGATCAACTCGAAGCGCGCGTCTTGTTGAATGAAGCTGAAGTTGATTGCTTCGTCGAAGCCGAAGGCATTCAACGCGCGTCGCAAGGAACGTTGCTTCATCTCGGTCGGTTGGTACTCGCCGGACGAATTCGACGGCGGCAACTCGGATCCGATCTTTTCGTAACCTGTGTGTCGCGCGACTTCTTCGACGAGATCTTCTTCTTGCTCGACGTCGATTCGCCACGACGGAACTTTGAAGGTCCAGCGTTCCGTCTGTTCGAAACCCAGACCGGTCAATATCCGCACGATCTCCGCAGGCTCAACTGTGAGCGAAGTCAACTCCGTTACACGCTCCGGACGAAGATCGACTACTCGCTCGCTCAGCGGCTGCGGGTAGACATCGATCGCATCTTCGGTTGCAACACCTCCTGCAAGCTCACAGATCAGTTCGACGCAGCGTTGCTGAGCACGCAACACACCTTCGCAGTCAGCGCCACGTTCGAATCTGCGCGACGCTTCTGTATCCATACCGAGTTGTCGTGCAGTTTGTCTGACTGAATTCGGATCGAAGTATGCGCTCTCGATCAGCACGTCAGTAGTCTGAGCCGAGATTTCCGACTCTTCACCGCCCATGATGCCGGCCAGTGCCACCGCCTTCTCCGCGTCAGCGATGACGAGCATGTCGCCGGTTAACGTTCTCTCGACACCGTCGAGCGTCTTGAGCTTCTCGCCGGGAACAGCACGACGGACTACGATTCGACGACCGCCCAGTTTTGCAAAGTCAAATGCGTGCAAAGGCTGACCCAACTCGTGGAGAACGTAGTTGGTGATATCCGCGACGTTGTTGATTGGTCGCTGGCCTATTGTCTCCAACCGTTTAGCCAGCCAGTCGGGTGATGGACCAATCTTCACGCCACGAACGAGTCGCGCGGCATACCTCGGACACAGATCCGGATCCTTGATGTCGACCGAAGTGAGGCTCGCGCTCGAACCTTCGGGCTTCAGGGCGTAAGCCTTAGGCGAACGCAACGGTTTGGACTCGATTACCGAAACCTCGCGCGCTATGCCGATGTGAGACAAACAATCCGGCCGGTTCGAGGGAACCTCGACGTCGAGCACCGAATCGGCGCCATGAGTCTCTACTGCGTCGATCGCGAGGCCAACCATGGTCAGCCGGTCGCGCAGTTCCGCCGGACTCAGTTCAAGCTCCAAAAAATCTTTCAGCCACTCACAGCTAATGAACATTATTCGCGTCTATCCGCGTAATCCGCGGCTTTATTCAAACTTTTCCAAAAATCGCACGTCGTTCTCGAAGAGCAGCCGAATGTCGTCCAGTTCGTACATCAGCGCCGTCATGCGATCGATTCCGAACCCAAACGCGAACCCGGAGTACTGCTGCGGATCGACGCCCACCGCGCGCAAGACGTTCGGATGGACCATGCCGGAACCGCCTAACTCAATCCAGCCGGAGTTTTTACAGATGCGACAACCCGCGCCCTTGCACTTGAAACAACTGAAATCAAACTCGGCGCTCGGCTCCGTAAACGGGAAATACGACGGCCGGAAGCGTGTCACTGTATCCGCGCCAAACAGACGCCGCAGAAACTCCGCAACCGTTCCTTTCAAATGCGCCATCGTTATCCCTCTGTCTACGCACAAACCTTCGACCTGGTAGAACATCGGATTGTGAGTCGGGTCGGGAGTGTCACGTCGAAACACACGGCCCGGAGCGATCATGCGCACAGGAACACCGCGGCGCTGCATCGCATGGATCTGGACCGTCGAAGTCTGCGAACGAAGCGCGAGCCCGTCAGTGGTATAGAAAGTGTCCTGCCACGCACGCGCCGGATGGT
>JBKPJP010000188.1:0-10917 GCA_046730735.1 Acidobacteriota bacterium
GCAGATAATCGAGCAGCGTCGGCGGCGGCTCACCGGGATTCTTGCCGGTCAGGTGACGGGAGTAGTTCTCGATTCCACGACAGAAACCCATCTCCTTGATCA
The DNA here is from genome assembly GCA_046730735.1 of Acidobacteriota bacterium. Taxonomy (GTDB): domain Bacteria; phylum Acidobacteriota; class Blastocatellia; order Pyrinomonadales; family Pyrinomonadaceae; genus PSRF01. The sequence continues at coordinate 103 of JBKPJP010000188.1, forward strand.
TCTCGAGATCAAACATCGTGCGCTGGTGCAGACGTTGCGCTTCGACGAGTTTGCCTTCGCTGATCAGCTTCGGTTCCCACCATTCGAGCTCTTCGCGAATCGTCTTGATCGCCCGTTTGATCGTGGGCCGCGACATCACGTAGTGAGTCTTCGGGTAGATCGGCACGCGCGACGTGTGCTTCTGGATCACTTCACCCAGCAGCGGATCGATCGTCGAGATCGAGTCGATCTCGTCGCCCCACAACTCGATGCGATAAGCCTGATCCTGGTAACTCGGGTAGATCTCCACCACGTCGCCGCGCACACGAAACGTGCCGCGTTGAAAGTTGATGTCGGAGCGTTCGTATTGCAGCTCGACCAGTCGCTGCAAGAGCACGTCTCGCGACATGCGCCCGCCGGGTTCGACAAAGAAGAGCAACCCGTAATAGGCATCAGGATCGCCGAGGCCGTAGATGCACGACACGCTCGCGACCACGATCACGTCGCGACGTTCGAAAAGTGCGCGCGTGGCGGACATCCGCAGTCGATCGATCTCTTCGTTGACGATCGCTTCTTTTTCAATGTAGACGTCGGCGGCGGGAACGTAGGCTTCCGGTTGGTAGTAGTCGTAATACGAGACGAAATACTCGACCGCGTTCTCTGGAAAGAGACTGCGAAATTCCTGGAAAAGTTGCGCGGCGAGCGTCTTGTTGTGCGCGAGCACGAGCGTCGAACGCTGCGTGCGCTCGATGACGCTCGCGATCGTGAACGTCTTGCCGCTGCCGGTGATTCCCAACAGCACCTGATCTTTGGCGCCGTCGTTAAGCCCTCGAACAAGTGTATCGATCGCCGCCGGTTGATCACCCTTCGGCTTGTATTCAGAATGAAGTTTGAAACGCATGGGAAGCATCAATAGTAGCACCTCTGCGGCCCTCGGCGTATCTCTGCGCTCTCTGCGTTTCATAGGCGCTTTTGAACGCAGAGATCGCAGAGATACGCAGAGGGCCGCAGAGTTAAGTTAGTTGACCGACGGCATCTGCCGCTGCTGATTGGAGTTCTGGAGCAAGTGAACTGTCACACGCGAGGCGTTGCAGAGTTGGAGCGACTTCCGGTTCGCCACTGGAGGCGAGGAGTCGAATGACGGCGAGACTCAATTCAAGACTGGGATTCTTTTCGATAACACTGATCAGCGGCTCAACCACTCCCGCTTTTGCTACGAGAAACAACAGCGAAAACGCGCTGTAACAATTCTCATGATTCGCGGCCATCAAGTCGTCGATGGCCTCGTACAACAATCCCGAATCCGCCAGCGCGCTGCCGATGCGGCGACGTTCTTCAGGCGATCCATCGCGCAGTGCGTCGTTCACGAGTGTCGCGGCCTGATCAGGATCCATCTCGTAAAGATCGCGGACTGCTTTCTCTCGAACTTCAGCCGACGGATCGTCCAGCAATTGCGCAGTCTGTTCAAAAGGACTACTTGCCAGCCGCAGTCGTGGTCCGGCATTCCGTCGCTGCGCCAACTCGTGAGCAGCCTGTCGCAAAGTGGCGATGTCTTTACTCCACCGCTCATCTTCGCTGCGACGTGCCGGTGCTTTCCTAGATTGCTTCGACATCGAACACGTCGCCGTTGTTTCCGGAAGCATGTGCGGCCAACGTCAGCGGCGCACTCGGAGCGGAAAACTCAGACTCACTCTCGGTCACAACTTCCGCCTGCTGCGGAACTTTCGCGCGGAGCAGTTGAAACTTAGTCAACACCAAACGACTAACTGAAAACCCTATACTGTTGTCCAACACACAGAGATGCTCCGCAACAACTCGTTGCGACACTCGCTCCAGCGCCGCTTCCAGCTCGCGACCCGCGGTGGCCGCATCATCAGCGACGATCATCTCGAAATCCTGACCGCCACTCACACGGCGTCGCGAGTGATTTTGCAGCAACACGCCGGCCTCTTTGTGAATTCGTCCGGTGGCGACGATGACGAGGTGCGAAGCCTCGGTGTCAATCTCCAGATCGATGGCCCAACGTGCAAATGCGGGTGTCAGATCGCCATCACGTGTGACGATCAAAAACGGCTCTCCACAGATGTTTGCCATCAACTGCCCGTAACCCGTCCCCTCGGATGGTCCAACCGCGATCTCCCTTTCAGGCACACCCATCTCGCGCAGTAAAAAATGAAGCCTGCTCACGAGCCACGATCCGTCTTCCAGCAACGACGACGCGAGCTGCGTCGGCGCAATCACCTCTTCGACGTTCTCATCCGCTACCGGCGCGCCACACTCGCTGCACGTCGCATCACTGACTGTCACCACTGCAAGCGCGTGCGGGTTCGGCAGGCGAAAGAGCGCATGACCAGTCTTGCGACAACTGATCTGCACCTCGCGCTCGACGAGACCGGCGTCTTCGAGTCGTTGAATCGGGACCTGCTGCGACTCGGTATTTCCGGTGAGCAGTTTGGCCGCGTAGCCTTCCTCGTGCGCGTTGCGCGCAGTGCGCAGAAAGACGCGCGCGCTTTCGTCTTCGAGTTTCGAGGCTGCGAGAACACGCTTGCTCATCGTCTCCTTGCGCATGCTCGTGTAGAGCGAGTCGGCGTCCTGGCGTTCGATGAAGGTTCTAAAACCCTGTGGCAACGAAGGCACGGTCGTTTGCCAGTGGGCGACAGAGTCGTTGCGCTGAAGCAGGAGGCTGCTAACTTCCTCGCAGAACGAGTCGAGCTTACGGAAGGGTTCCGCCGTGTGAGCCTGGTAAACGATGCCCGCGCGAAGCCCCTCTTCGTCATCTTCAAAAACGAGAAAGAGGATGTAGTCCTGAAAGCAGAAGAGATCGCCACGCACAAACGGCTCGCCGGTGGTCGACTCGCTTGACGAAGCAAGCGCGGTTTCCATTTCGTTGACGTGGTCGTGATTGAGCAGTACGTCTTCGAAACAGCGGAGACGATGCGAACGAATCAACGGCACGATCTCTCGTTCGTGTAATTCCTTTAGCAACGTGGTCCGGCCGGCAGTATCAAGCGCGTGATTCAGAAGTTTGCTTTCAAGAAATAACATCGGCTACCTCGGATTGATTATTTGTTGACGTTGATCGTGACGGTCTCTCCACCTGACTTCGTCGTTGAGTAACGACGTTGTCTTGCGATTCGCAGCGCCATCGCTTCGTAACTGTCCATCCCGGGCTTTGGATTGGCGATTGACGCTTTCAACACACGCCCATTCTCGATCTGCATCACGACTTTGATCGACTGTGACGCTGGCTCGGGTTCAGGGGCGGGTTCCGACTTTGCCGGCTCAGACTTACTTCGCTTCTCTTCTCTGCGTTCAGTTGTTGCACGAGCCGGTTTCGTTGCGATCTCCGGTGCGCTCTTGTGAACCGGAAGTTCTGACTGAACGGCCGCAAGCGGCGCGGATGGTGATGAGTTCTGCGGCAGCGAGGCGGCAGTCGCCGCTTCGTTCTTCGTAAACCCGCCGGTTACGGCGATTACCGACAGTCCGACAACAATCAACGCGGCCCCAGCAATAAGCACCATCGAGCGTTGCCGGGCTAGCATCTTTGTCACCGGTGGAGCGGGCGGCAGCGCGAGCACTTCGGGCTGTGGCGTTGTTGCGGCTTCGATTTGCAGTGCGCTTCCATCCCAGCAGCCAAACAACTCCGAAACCGCTCGTTGCAACGAAGGCTCGATGGACCGTCGTGGGCTCTGAATCAGAGGATTGAAATTGAAGGAAGCGTCCGGTTGAGCGAGGGCGACACAGATAGCCTGAAGACCGACCAGATCGTTCATGCGCGCGTCGATCAACTCACCGTCCTGAAAGAAGAACATCGCCGGACCCTTCGGATACTCGATCAGCAGGCGGCCTGACTTGCGTTGATGACGAAGAATACCGACGAGATCAGACAGGGGATAGTTGCTGAGGTGTCCGGTCAAAACTACAAAACGATTACTCTGCATTGATTACCTCGTAAATCTTTATGGACATCCCTGGACCAGGCGACACGAGAAGTTGTACTGGGGAAAAGTCTGGGCCAACTTCTGTGCGAGGGACTTGTCGAGTTTTTCGAGAATTCTGTACTCGTCCAACAGTCCTTTTGTGTTTTCGAGTTCCTGATATGCCAGGCTGAGGCCGTAATGCGCTTTGGCCATTTGGGGGTTGAGCGCGGTTGCCTTCTTGAACGCATCGGCCGCGTCTCTGAATTTGCCTAGACGGAAACTGCAAAACCCGAGGCCATAGTAAGTTTCCGCCGTATTCGGGTTTAGCTTTATCGACTCTTTGAACGCTTTGATAGCTTCGCGGTCTTTTTGTGCTTTGAGAAACTCGTGGCCCTCAACGAGGAGATCATTTGCCGATTTCTGATCCGCGTTTTCCGCGTTATTCGCGGCGGGTTTAACCACAGGTTCCGCGGATTTGACGACGGATTTGAATACTGGCGGCGGTTCGCCCTCGATTTTTACTGCATTGCTTGTAGTCGGGGACATAACCTGAACCAACACCTCCTGTTCGCGAACCTCTCCAGGCTCTGGGACTGCGGGCGCCATGGTTGGCTTGGGCTCATCGACGATCTTCGCGACCGTGTCATCGTAGTAATAAGTGACTGTGCGGTAAGTGACTTCGATAGGTTCGCGCTTCAGTTCGCCGTTTTCAAACACGACGAGACTGGTGACCATCTTCGTCCAGTTACCAAACTTGTCGAATTCGTACGTGTACGACTCACGATTGATGATCGACCCACGATCGTCGCGCACGGTCATCTCGGTGATGTTGCCGCGCTCGTCGTATTTATATTCTTCTTTGCCTGCGAGTGAACCGGCGATTGGATAGGTGGTGTTTTCGAGCCGATTGCCCTTGAGCCCGTAGGTCGTGAGCTCCACTAGTTGAGGTGATCCTTCAACTGGACGCCCGTTCTTAAGCTCGATCTTAGCGGTTTCAGTCTTTACGCGACGGACAGAGCCAAGCAGTCCATCTTGTTCCTTAGTACTGTCGAGGACTGATATGGCGGGTCGTGTAGAGACAGCGGCAGGGACGCTGATATCCTGCGCCTGAATGCGCACTGTGATTGTGAAAACAGCAGTCCATAACAAGAGAGCAGGCAGAAGCCGCCGCACAAAAAAATTCATCTCGACTCCTCCACATTTCAAATAACGTCGGGGGAAGAACAACAGGCCGAGCCTATATGTTGTACAAACTGTGGCGAAGAATACAATAAGTTGCTAAAGAATTACAGCAGAATTTAAACGGAGGCTTAAGTGACAAGAAATTTAGGCCACAGATGAACACGAATGACGCGGATCAGATCCGCGTCATCCGTGTTCATCTGTGGCCTAATTTCTTCTACTGTTCGTCGCTGAATTTATAGCCGATGCCCCAGACCGTGAGCACCATCTGCGGATTCTCGGGGTTCTCTTCGATCTTGGCTCGCAGGCGATTGATGTGTGAGTCGATGGTTCGATCGTAGCCTTCGTAGGAGTAGTCCCAGATCTTTTCCAGCAAGTATTTGCGCGGGAAAACTCGTCCCGGGTTCGACGCAAACAGACGCAGCAGATCAAACTCTTTCGGCGTCAGCTCAACCTGGCGGTCTCCGATCGTCACCTCGCGCTTGGCGGAATCGATGCGCAGCCGGCCACGCACGATCGGCGCTTCATCGCGCATTCCATCCGTGCTTGGTCCATTCCGTGTACGCCGGAGCACCGACTTGATGCGGGCTTCGAGTTCCCGCAGGCTGAAAGGCTTCGTGATGTAGTCGTCAGCGCCCATCTCCAGACCGAGCACCTTGTCGACCACATCGTCTTTGGCGGTCAGCATCAGAATGGGCAAATAGCCGACCTTCTCGCGCAGTTCCTTGCACACTGCGAGGCCATCCATTTTCGGCAGCATCAGGTCGAGCACAACTGCATCCGGTGGATCATCGAGGGCCGCTTTGACGCCGTTTAGACCATCTTCGACGGTTCTGACGTTGTACCCCGCACGCGAAAAGTACTCGCTGATCGCGGTCGAGATATTCTCGTCGTCTTCCACCACGAGCAGCGAAACTTTACGCTCACCCGATTCGGGAGTTGCGAAGTTTTCTTTTGCCGTTTTCTGTCTGTCAGTAGCTGTAGCCATCGGAGTCAATAATTGATCTGAAACTGACAGGAGGCTCAGAGGGTACGCACCACGGGGTCACGGCGCTAATCGGTTCCGTGGGATAGTACAAGAGAAATGACCCGCGGTTCAAGCCCAAAGTTTGCTATGCTGCCTCCGACAACAACCAATTAAAAGGAACCAACAACCATGACACCCGAAGAACGAGACGAACTCATCGCCACGTACGCCGCCGGTTACGACGAAGTTATGAACGCGCTTAACGGGTTCCCTGCTGACAGTTTAGGAGCGCATCCTATTCCTGGCAAATGGAGCGCACGCGAAATCGTTCATCACCTCGGCGACAGCGAAAGTACTTCCGCGTGGAGACTACGAAAACTTTTAGTCGAAGACAATTCTACGATTCAGGGTTACGACCAGGACGCATTCGCTTCGAGGCTCCGTTACAACGAGCGCGACATGGCTCCCGCGCTGGAAGCTTTTCGGTGCGCGCGCGAGTCGACGATGCAAGTGATTCAGCTCATGACCGACGATGATTGGAATCGCGCGGGCACCCACACCGAGAGCGGTCGCTACACAACTGAAGACTGGTTGAGGATTTACGCGGCACACGCGCACAATCACGCGGATCAGATTCGCCGGCTGCGCGAAGCTCTCTGATCCGCGTTCATCGTTTTCGCTGATCTGTGTTCATCGGTGTTACATAAATCAGTCGTCGTCTTGACAAAGTTTTTTAGCGCGAGCACAATCCGGCTTGCCTCTAACAAAAGCTGAATAATCATCCAACAATGAGTGCTGCTACCACCCTGCTGCAAACATCGCTTTCTGATTTGAAGTTACTCCGGCGCGGCAAAGTCCGTGACGTTTACGCCGTCGACGACGACAGCTTGCTAATCGTCGCCACCGATCGCATCTCTGCTTTCGACTGCATTTTGCCGACTCCGATCGAGCGCAAAGGTGAAGTGCTCACGGCGCTTTCAGAGTTTTGGTTTGAACAACTGAAAGACGTCGTCGCCAATCACCTGATCGAAAGCGATGTCGACGCGATGCCTCCGGTGGTCCAACAGCACGCGCAGACTTTAAAAGGACGCTCGATGCTCGTGCGCCGTGCGGAAGTGTTTCCAGTTGAATGTGTGGTCCGTGGTTATCTCGTCGGTTCAGGCTGGAAAGACTACAAGCGCACCGGCTCGGTGTGTGGTCATAAACTTCCTGAAGGGCTGGTCGAGTCGGCGAAGTTGCCTGAAGCGATCTTCACGCCTTCAACCAAAGCGGAGGAAGGTCACGACGAAAACATCACTGAAGATCAAGTGCGCGAGATCATCGGTGACGAAAAGACCGCACTGCTGCGCGACACTTCGCTGCGTCTCTATCGCGAAGCGGAAGAGTATGCACGCCAACGCGGCATCATCATCGCCGATACGAAGTTTGAATTCGGTCTTGGTAAAGACGGACAGCTCTTGCTGGTGGATGAAGTGTTGACGCCTGACTCGTCACGCTTCTGGCCTGCCGACGAGTATCAAGCGGGTCGTTCACAACCTTCGTTTGATAAACAGTTCGTGCGCGACTATCTCGAGACACTCGATTGGGACAAGAAGCCACCCGCGCCCCCGATCCCCAATGAGATAGCTGCCGCGACTACTGCTCGTTACCTTGAAGCTTATCGACTACTGACAGGAAAAGAGCTTTGATTCACAACCGCCTCGAAAATCTGGTAGACGAGATGCTCGAGGGCCACATCCTTCTGGATGAAGCGCTCTGCGAATTCGAGAAGCTCTACATCAAGAAGGCGCTCGCCCGTCACAAGCAACACATCTCGAACACGGCCGCCGTCCTAGGCATCCATCGCAACACCCTCGCCAAGCGCGTCGCCCAGTACAAAAACCAGGAAAAACCCGCTAAGCGCGCCGCCGCGCGCTAAAAGTTCTTCTCTGCGGCCCTCTGCGGCCCTCTGCGATCTCTGCGTTTAGATCGCTATTTAGACGCAGAGATCGCTGAGGACCGCAGAGGGCGCAGAGAGCGATTGACAGTACCCTCCAAGTACCTTATTCTTAGCAGTCTCATACGCAGAGTGCTAGTATTCATATCTAAAAAATTCCCATTTGAGCAGAAATTGAAAGGAGATCTAAGGTTATGGCAACCAACATCAAGCCTCTTCATGATCGCGTCATCGTGAAGCGTATCGAAGAAGGCGAGCAGGTGCGGGGCGGCATCATTATCCCCGACACTGCCAAGGAAAAACCCCAGGAAGGCCAGGTCGTGGCAGTCGGCGAAGGCAAGTATAAAGAGGACGGCACCCGCCAGCCTCTGGACGTCAAAGAAGGCGACCGCGTTCTGTTCGGCAAGTACAGCGGCTCTGAGATCAAGATCGACGGCGAAGAGCTTCTCATCATGCGCGAGGACGAGATTCTCGGAATTCTTGAACGTGCCGGCGCCGCGAGTGGCGGCGGCAAGAAAGGTGGTAAGTAAAGATGGCTAAGCAGGTTATTCATGGTGAGGATTCGCGTGCAGCGATTTTGCGCGGCATCAATCAGCTCGCCGATGCCGTGAAGATCACTCTCGGTCCGAAGGGCCGTAACGTCGTAATCGACAAGAAGTTCGGTTCACCGACAATCACCAAAGACGGCGTGACCGTCGCCAAAGAGATTGAGTTGAAAGACTCCCTCGAAAACATGGGCGCGCAGATGGTCCGCGAAGTCGCTTCCAAGACGTCAGACGTCGCGGGCGACGGCACCACCACCGCAACCGTGTTGGCTCAGGCAATCTTCCGCGAAGGCGTGAAGACTGTCGCCGCCGGCGCCAACCCGATGGCACTCAAGCGCGGTATCGACAAGGCTGTCGAGCGCGCTACTGCTGAGATTCAGCGTCTCTCGAAGCCGGTGAAGGGCGATGCGATCGCACAGGTCGGCACCGTCTCAGCGAATGGCGATCAGACCATCGGCAACATCATCGCCGAAGCGATGAACAAGGTCGGTAAAGACGGTGTGATCACTGTCGAAGAGTCGCGCACGATGGAAACCGCTCTCGAAGTCGTCGAAGGTATGCAGTTCGATCGCGGCTATCTCAGCCCCTACTTCGTGACTGATCCTGAGCGCATGGAAGCAGTGCTCGAAAATCCGCTCATCCTGATTAACGAGAAGAAGGTCAGCTCGATGAAGGATCTGCTGCCGTTGCTCGAGCAGGTTGCGAAACTTGGCAAACCGATGCTGATCATCGCTGAGGACGTTGAAGGTGAAGCACTCGCGACTCTCGTTGTGAACAAGCTGCGCGGCACGCTGAACATCGCTGCCGTTAAAGCACCGGGATTCGGCGATCGTCGCAAGGCGATGCTCGAAGACATCGCGATTCTCACGGGGGGCAAAGTCATCAGCGAGGATCTCGGTATTAAACTCGAGAGCGTGAAGCTCGAAGATCTCGGACGCGCCAAGAAGATCACGATCGACAAAGACAACACCACGATCGTGGAAGGCGCCGGCAAGCAGGGCGACATCGAAGGACGCGTCAAGACTCTGCGCGCGCAGATCGAAGACACGACTTCCGACTACGACCGCGAGAAACTGCAGGAGCGACTCGCGAAGCTCGTCGGTGGCGTGGCCGTGATCAAAGTCGGTGCTGCGACAGAGACCGAGATGAAAGAGAAGAAGGCACGCGTCGAGGATGCAATGCACGCCACACGCGCCGCGGTTGAAGAAGGAATCGTTCCGGGTGGCGGCGTCGCGCTGGTGAGAGCGGCGAAGGCACTCGAGAAGTACGAGGTCTTCAAGGATGGCGAAGGCGATCCGGATGAACAGATCGGCGTCAACATCGTTCGTCGAGCGTTGGAAGAGCCGTTGCGCCAGATCGTGCAGAACGCCGGCAAAGAAGGCGCGGTGATCGTCGAGAAAGTTCGTTCTGAGAAGAACGAGAACACCGGCTTCAACGCGGCGACGGAACAGTTTGAGGACCTGGTAAAAGCCGGCGTCATCGATCCGGCGAAGGTCACTCGCACTGCTCTTCAGAACGCAGCTTCGATTGCCGGTTTAATGCTGACGACTGAAGCGATGGTCTCGGAGATTCCCGAAGACGAAAAGGGTAGTCCCGCGATGCCGGGTGGTATGGGCGGCATGAGCGGCATGGGCATGTAAACATCGCCGCGGATTTTCGCGAATGAACGCGGATTACATAGTTAATTCTGTGTAATCCGCGTTTTCTTTTTCTAAGAAATCTTCCTCAGGCAGAACGTCCTCAAGAATCTCTTCCAACAACTTCGCAGACATATCAAGCGCGGTGATGAGCGGATGCAACGACGCGTCTTGGTTTACGTATCCCTTCGCGACGTCCTGCGCGAAAGCGAGTGCCACGTACGCACGCGCGAGACGCCGACTATCGATGTTTCCCCAGTACGGTGTATTCATTTTCAGATATTAAGAAATGCTCGCACGAGCACTGCGAGTCCGATTGCGCCGCCGCCGAGCGTCAGGATCCACTCAACGAGTGGACTCGGTCGTCCAAACATCTTGCGGCAGATCACCATCCCGCTCTTCCACCCGTCGAGTTGATAAACAGGAATCAGATTTCCAATCGCGAGCGCGAGATTGAAAGCGCCAAAGAGTGATCCCCAGGCGAGAACGCAAAGCACCAGGTTCACACCGATCCCCGCGCCGAGCACGAACAACTGCTGCAACAACGGTCGACTTTGCAACGCACGCATGTCCATCCGAACGTACGCGCCGACCGGAAGCAGTCGCAGGTGCCAATCAACCTGGCTGACACGAACAGCGCAAAGCTTCG
>JBKPJP010000189.1:0-8455 GCA_046730735.1 Acidobacteriota bacterium
TGCATCGTGCCGCCGCCGAGTGGATGCGGATGTAGGACCAGGGCCACGCCTCTGGGCGAACCTTGGCGAGGCTCTTTCAGAATTGCTTCTAACTGGCCGTGCGCTACGGGAATGAAAAGATTGCCGGCTGGGTACATCTGCCGCTGCTAACTAACCTTCTTCTTCGCTGGAGGCGTCAGATTCAGCGCCCGCTCCCTCTTCCTGGTCCGCTTCTGAACTGGTGGCCATGGACGACTCGTACCCTTCCGAGGCTGCCGGCGAAGCGACGGATGCTGCGCCCTTGGACCTCTTCTTCGCAGCCTTCTTCGTGGTGCCCTTGCCGGTCATTCTCTTTGCGGCCTTCTTCGTACCCTTTGCCGCTTTCTTCGTACCTTTCTTGCCGCCGCCTTTCTTAGTGGACTTCTTGGCTGCCTTAGCGGACTTCTTTGCGCCTCCGCCACCCTGGGATTTTGACGCGCTCTTCTTTGCGGCTTTTCCACCACCTTTGCGCGCGCCTCTGGACTTCTTGCTTCCTTTTTTGGCTGCCATTTGGTTCGCTCCTTTAGTTTGTTTTGAGTTTGGCTCAACGTAACAAAATAATTTAAGACTGTCCACGATGTTTTTATTTTCGGTCTACACAAAAACTACAAGTTGTAATAGACACCATCGACTGTTTCAGCTACATTAAACCCGCTCTCCATACCACATGCGGTCTGCGTAAAAACTGCGGAAAGGCTGCCTTGATGCAAGATTATTATTCATCGTGCATTTTTGCCGGTTATCAGCCCTCCCCTCTTCATGTCAGTGAACTTTTATCGAACCGGGCAAACCCCTCAACCGATATGGCGCCGGATCATGAAGTGCTGCACAGTGAACCACGAGAGCGTCGCTCGGCTTTGGTAGTTGACGACGTTGCCGACGTTACAGAGATGCTGGCAGTTGTGTTGACCCACGCAGGTTATTCAGTGGTGACGGCGGCTTCGGCTCCCGCGGCCCTCAAGGCAGCAGGCGAACGCCAGTTTGACGTGATAATTTCGGATATCGGCATGCCCGAGATGAACGGTTATCAGTTGGCCCGCGAAATGAGACAGATGCCCGGTTATGAGACTATTCCGATGGTGGCCGTTACCGGCTACTCGATGTTCGACGACAAGGAACGTTCGACCAAGGCGGGCTTCAACGCTCACATGACCAAGCCCATCGATCCTCGAGCACTACTCGAACTGATCGAACAACTGTGAACTCGCCAATAAGAGCCCGCTCGAGCGATTGATGACGACCTCCTCCGGCATACTTTCCAGGTTCCAATCCCAGTCATCCATCCGAATCCTTCAGTTTGTAGCCGGCGCCGTCTTCATCGGCATTATTTTCTGGCAACTCCAGTTCTCTACCGACTCCATCTGCTGTGGCGATTATGACGGTTACTACCACGTCAAATGGACCCGCGTGCTGTGGGAAGGGATGAAGAGCAGAACGTTTCCGCCCGCGTTTCCGTGGCTGCCACTCACCACACTGAATCCAAAGGACTATGTGGACCATCACCTGTTGTTCCACATATTTCAGATCCCGTTTGTAGCGTTTTCAGATCCACGACTTGGCGCGAAGATCGCCTCGGCAATCTTTGGCGGTCTCGCGGTGCTCTCGTGCTTCTGGCTTTTGCTCAAGTATCGAATTCGTTATCCCCTGGTGTGGTTGATCGCGGTGCTGGCCTGCGCACAGCCGTTTTTGTTTCGGATGAACATGGCCAAAGCGCCACCGTTCGCCATCATTTACCTCGTCGTCGCCATCCACCTGTTTTTCAAACGAAAATACTGGCCCCTTCTGCCTCTCGCGCTCATCTTCACGTGGACCTACGACCTTTTTGTTTTGCTTGTGATGGCGACGGTTTTCTGGGTCATCACGATTGCCGTAACTGAAGTCAGGTTTGAATGGCGGCCGCTGGTTTATGTGCTGGCGGGCTGTGCGGCGGGTCTCGTCATCAATCCGTATTTCCCACACAACCTGCAACTGCTCGTCGAGCACATGCAGATCAAGCTCACGGCAAACGACTTCGACACTAAAGTCGGTTCGGAGTGGTATCCGTATGATACGTGGGAGTTTTTAGGGAATTCGATAGTGGCTTGTATCGCGATGTTCGCGGGTTACCTCGCGTTTGAACCTTCAGAACGGCGGCGCGCTCATTTTCCACTCTTCTTTCTGCTGTTTGTAACTGCACTGATGATCATGACTGCTCGTTGGCGAAGGATTGCGGAGTACTGGCCGCCGTTTGCCGTGCTTTTCGCTGCGTTCTCGCTTCAGCCATGGTTGCAGGGGCTTCGCTCGTATCCGAGACGTCTGCCGCCGGAGTATTTGGAGGAGCTCAAGCCGTTTCTCGATCACCAGACGGAAAACGGGAACAGTCTGCGTGAGTTGGTATCAACAATCGCAGCGCTCAGCGTGGGCCTGATTTTATGTATCTTTCTCTTCTTCAACCTGCGCTCGACCACACGCGAGATTGGCGAGAGCGAGCCGCACGAACACTATCGCGCCGGGGCCGAGTGGCTGCGGACTCACGTGCCGCCGGGACAAATCGTCTTCAACACAGATTGGGACGACTTTCCGCGTCTTTTTTACTACGACTCTTCGCACTACTATGTGTCCGGGCTCGATCCGAACTATCTGTACGATCAGGATAAGGACCTCTCGTTTCTCTATGACCGCATCACCCTCGGCCGAGAGGAAGATCCGGGTCCGTTGATCCGCGATCGCTTCGGCGCGCGCTATGTGTTTTCAGATAATTCTCATCACGACTTTTTTGACCTGGCGCGCGCGAGTGGCTGGTTTGATATTGTTTATGAGGACACGCAATGCACGATCATGTACATTAGAGACGAGAAGGCGAGTGACGCTATAGGACCATGAGATTGCCGAAAATTCTTATCGCGGTCGTTTTGCTTTTTGCCGGTTGCGGTGGCGGCTCCGCGCCAAACAACACCAACAACAGCGTGCCTTCAGCAACGTCCGCGCCCCCGGCTCCGGCTTCGTCACCATCACCGCAGACGGAGTTTGAAAAAGATCTGCAATTCATACGCAACGGTGGCTATACCTACATCTATATCATTTCGAGAAAAGACGGTAAGCCACTCGAGCCATCCGACAGCGATTTTCTCCGAAAAAATGCACCACAGATTGTCGATTGGGCCAGGACTGACGGCGGCAAAAAAGTGATTGCCGGAACTAACTTCAATCTCGAAGAAGGAAATCTCGGCGCACTGAAGAAACGTTACAACGTCGAAGACTATTCAGGAAAATGAGCCGCGGATTACGCAGATAAACGCGGATCCAATACAATTTTTCCAAACTGGCCGCGATTTTCCATCAACTCATGCGCCTCGCGCGCTTGGCTGAGGGGTAAAACTCGATCGACAACAGCACGAATCTTTCCCTGCACCACAAACTTCATCGCCTCCAGCAACTCGGCTTTCGAACCCATGAACGATCCGAGGAGGGTGAGATGTCGATAGAAGACTTGTCGCAGATCGGTGCGTGCATCAAAGCCGCTGGTCGCGCCACACGTCACTAAACGACCGTTATTCTTGAGAGATGCGATCGATCCGGGCCACGTTGCGGCGCCGGTATGTTCGACGACCACGTCAACACCACGACGCTCTGTCAGTCGTTTTACTTCCTTCGGCCAGTCGTCGCGCGAGTAGTTGATAGTTTCATCGGCGCCGAGCTCACGCGCCTTCGCGAGTTTCTCATCAGTACTCGCGGTCGTGATCACGCGTGCGCCACGTAATTTTGCAACCTGAATCGCGATTGAACCGACGCCACTCCCCGCGGCATGGACCAGCACGTCTTCACCGGGTTGCACTACGGCACGCGTAACGAGCATGTGCCAGGCAGTCACAGTGACGAGCGGCAAGGCGGCCGCTTCCGCCCAGCTCAACTGGGCAGGCTTCGGAATAAGGTTCGCGCCGGGAACCGCCACCAGTTCCGCATAACCACCGTTACGACGATAGCCGAGCATGTCGTACTCGCGACAAAGATTGTCCTGCCCGCTCAAACACGCGGCGCAGTGCCCACACGAAACTCCCGGCTGGACCATCACCTCGTCGCCCGGCTTGGCCCAGGTCACCAAATCGCCGACTTCCCTCACCACTCCGGCAATATCGCTTCCGAGAATGTGCGGCAGCGGGACCTCAATGCCTGGCATGCCGTTGCGCACAAAGATGTCAAGGTGATTCAACGCGCAGGCTTTAACTTCAACCAGCACTTCATTGGCGCGTATCGACGGATCGGGCACGTCGGTGTACTCGAGCACTTCCGGTCCGCCATGTTGTCGAAAGATAGTTGCTTTCACAGGCGTGTCTCACTTCGCGGCTTGTTCGCGCGCGTGATACGACGAGCGCGTGAGTGGGCTCGACTCTACGTGGTGAAATCCCATCGCCATGCCAATCTCGCGCCACTTCGCAAACTCTTCCGGAGTGACGTAGCGCTCAACAGGCAAGCGGCGCGCGTGCGGTTGGAGATACTGGCCAATCGTCATGATGTCGCAGGAAACCGCGCGCAGGTCTTTCATCAGTTCGACGACTTCTTCAAACGTTTCACCGAGTCCGACCATGATTCCGCTCTTGGTCAACATGCCGCGATTCTCACGATCGCGTCTCGCCGCAGCGCGTTCAAGAAGAGTTAACGACTGCCGGTAAACAGCGTCGGGCCGGACGCGCCGGTAGAGTCGCGCAATTGTTTCGGTGTTGTGGTTGAGAACGTCGGGTTGCGCATCGAGCACGGTATTGAGCGCGGCTTCGTCGCCATTGAAGTCCGGAATCAGCACTTCGACTTTGCACTCGGGATTCAAAGCACGCACCTGTCGAATCGTCTCTGCCCAGTGAGCGGCGCCGCCGTCCGGCAGATCGTCGCGATTTA
Source organism: Acidobacteriota bacterium (assembly GCA_046730735.1). Classification (GTDB taxonomy): domain Bacteria; phylum Acidobacteriota; class Blastocatellia; order Pyrinomonadales; family Pyrinomonadaceae; genus PSRF01. The sequence goes on from JBKPJP010000189.1 coordinate 4,888, forward strand.
CTGACGTGATGACAGCGTGCGCGAGATTCAGGTGACCAACAGCTTCGGCGACGTGCCGCGGCTCTTCCGGATCGAGACTGCCGGGCTGTCCTTTGCCGACTGCGCAGAAGCCGCAATGACGCGTGCAGATGTCGCCGCCGAGCATGAACGTCGCAGTCCGATCGGTCCAACACTCGAAAATGTTTGGACAACGGGCTTCCTGACAGACGGTGTGCAGGTTGAGTCCTTCGATCAACTGCAACACCTGGTTTTGGTTCGTTGGATCACCCAGGCGGATGCGGAGCCATTCGGGTTTGGGTTGACGTACCTTCTGATTGTTACTGATTACACGGAGTTCGCGGGCCAATTGATTACCTCTGCGATGATTTTACAGGTCTGGACGCAAATAGGCCAAAGGCGTATAAGCTAAGCCTCGAAAGGAGACCCCTTGATGAAAGCCCTTCTGTTCGCATGTTGTCTTGTCTTCGTGACACTGTTTTCGATCCAAACGGCAAATGCCGATCTGCCGCCATCTCGCCCGTGAACGATGGTTGTTTTTACTGGTCGCGGAGACGTTTGCGCCGTTGGCTGAATGCGCGTTGTTCTGGTTGGCTTTCGGGAAACAGGCGACGTGGAGAGATTTTGTCGTGATTGTGATCGCGAACCTCGCTTCGTTCCTGGCGGGCGAGGTTATTTTTAGCCACGGATAACACTGATTAGTAAATCCGGATCGATGTTGCCGCCGGATAGGATCACGCCAATGCGCTTTGCGTCTGCGGGTAGTTTTTTGAACATCACGGCAGCGGCGGCTGTGGCGCCTGAAGTCTCGACAAGGATTTTCATGCGGAAGAGCATGAAGCGAAGCGTCTCGATGATCTCGTCGTCCGACACGGTGAGAACGTCGTCGGCAAGTTGCTGCACGATCGGGAACGTCAGTTTTCCTGGTATCTGCACGCGCAAACCATCGGCGATTGTCGGTGGTGGAGGAATCGAGACGCGCTCGCCTTTGCGAAACGATTGAAGAGTGTCGTCAGCCGTTGTTGGCTCGACTGGATAACAGCGGATCTTCGGATTCAATGCCTTAGCAGCTATCGCTACTCCGGCAAACAACCCACCACCACTACAAGGCGCGAGCACACAGTCGAGCTCCGGCACTTCTTCCAGCAACTCCAAACCACAGGTGCCCTGGCCCGCGAGAATGAATTCGTCGTCGTAAGGCGGGACGAGGATCAGTCGCTCGCGTTCAGCCAGGTCCATCGCAAACGCCTCGCGATCCTGTTTGTGACGATCGTAGAAAACTACTTCGGCGCCGTAACCGCGCGTCGCCGCGACCTTTGACGCGGGCGCATCTTCAGGCATGGCTATCAACGCGCGCACACCCGCCTCACGACCCGCAAGCGCTACCGCCTGTGCATGGTTACCAGATGAAAAAGCGACGATGCCTTGTCGTTTCTCTTCAGGCGTTAGTGACTGAATCCGATTTGTAGCGCCGCGAATCTTGAACGCGCCCGCGCGTTGAAAGTTCTCGCACTTGAAAAAAACTTCCTTGCCGGCGATGTCATTGAACTGTCGCGACGTGATTACGGGGGTGCGATGAATGCGCGTGGCGATGCGTTCCCTGGCTTCCCGGATCGATTGAATATTCAGCATAAGAAAAGACTTCAGCAAAATTGACTGCGATGCGATCCTCGACGACGCTCAGATCTGTCTCAGTTCCCAGCAACTCCTCCATTGAAGTAACCGGTTCACCGTCGCACGCAATGATTAGATCAAAGTAACTGAGATCGGTGTTTACGTTGAGGGCAAAACCGTGCGTAGTAACCCATCGGGCGATGTGGACTCCGATCGCCGCAACTTTTCCGCGCTGCGTGTGTACGCCCGTCAAACCCTCGATGCGAAAGGCGTCGATACCGAAGTCTGCCATAGTCCGAATCAGGACTTCTTCCAGATCGCGCACGTAGCGATGCACGTCTTCGCGATCGGGACTGAGATTGATGATTGAATAACCAACCAACTGGCCCAGGCCGTGATAGGTCACCTTTCCGCCGCGATTGGTCTCAAACAACGTCACACTTCGCGAGCCGAGCTGTTCGGGATCGAGCAGTATTGAAGAACTATCGCCTCGCCGCCCGATAGTGAAGGTGTGTGGATGTTCGAGCAGCAACAGGGTGTCGGGCTGGACGCCGTTTTTGACGGCTAATTCCGTCTCTTTTTGAATGGCGAGGGCGGCTTCGTAATCGACCCGTCCCAGCCGTTGGACCAAAAGCCTTCTCATGATACAACCATAGCGTAACCTTCGAGCGTCATTCTATCTGAGAACAGCAGCAGAGGAGAAACACACCTTGAAACGTATCACTATAACCTTACTGACTTTGATTCTTTTGGCTCCCTCTACGGCGTTCTCCCAAACGCGCAGCCGTTCGAGCAGGCAAAAGTCGACCGCGCCGGCAGCAAACCAGCGAGCCGCGCAGGTGCGAACTCAGGGCGCGACCCGCGTAGCCGATCAAATCAAGAACTTGACCAGATTCATGTACGTCCTTGGAGGGGTGACCAGGAGCATTGAAGCGGTTGAGGACGCCGCTCGCAGAAGTGGAGTCTCGCCGGCAGACCAGACCGCGAAACAGAAGGCTGTCGTAAGAACCACTATTCAAAATATTCGCGAGGGTCTCGACAAGCTGGAGATCGACTTCCGCGCCACGCCGGAGCTACAGCCCTACTACATCAAACTGGCAGGGGTCGCCGCCGGCGCCGCAACCGCAGAAGAACGAGCGGCAGCGAATCAATTCGACGCCGCCGGCCGCCAGCTACTCGATGTAGTGAATCGTTTGACGGATGTGTTGCTGCTGATGAGGACGACCGAATAGGGCCACAGATAACACGGATAGAAAATCCGATTTTTCCGTGTCATCCGTGGCTAGTCTTGTTTCTTAGGGTAGTAGCCCTGGCGTGCGCGGACGCGAACGTCGGCGCGTGTAGGCACCGCAACCGATATTTTTCGAAACTGCCCTGCCGGTGCGCCCGAATCTCCGTAGTACTGCAGCAAATATTGCCCGCGCAACTCAGCCGCAACCTGTCGAAATACTCTCTCCAGATCCAAATCCGAATCCGGGACGAACGCGGTGCCGCCAGTGGCTTCCGCAATCGCTTCCATTCCCCGCTCAGCCCGCATCGCGATCTGGTTCAGCTTTATCGAAGGACCACCCGGATTTACGGCGTAAAAGATAACGTCGGCCTGCTGGACAAGCTTTTGTACGTTAGTAACCGCTCGTTGATGCGCGCGTTGCAGACCCGCCCGAACGCCCGCAGCAGCCTCCTTGCCGCTCAACCTCGCGTCTGCATCTGAACTTGATAAATCGCGGATCTGTTCGCTGAAGTTATCGTCGCCATCTGACAACACGACGATCACGCGGCGGTAATTACTGGGCGCATTGTCCGAAAGATACTTCGCCGCCGCTGCCACAGTGTCGTAGAAGGCCGTCGGCACACTCGATACCGCAGGCGGAATCGACAACATCTTTGCCGCCGATGTTTCGGCTGACGACAGCGGTTGGACCACTTCCGGTTTGCCGGTGATGGTAAAGATCGCAGC
>JBKPJP010000190.1:0-12045 GCA_046730735.1 Acidobacteriota bacterium
GGAGAATCGAATCCGGATAACGTGGACTCGCCTCACGCGTCATGCGCACAATCGCGGTGGCTGACGCAAACACTTCGAGACAGCCACGACTCCCGCAAGTACACGCCACGCCGCCAAAGGGATCGACACACATGTGTCCAATCTCGGCAGCGGCACCATCCACACCGCGCCACAACTTGCCGTCGAGAATTATTCCACCGCCGACACCCGTGCCGAGCGTCAGGCAGATGATCGACTTGCAACCGACAGCCGCGCCCTGCCACATCTCACCAACCGCGGCGGCATTCGCGTCGTTCTCGAGAAACGCGGGCAGGTGAAGTTGTTCAGTTAAAGCGGCCGCGAGACGAAAACCGTCGAGACAGGGAAGGTTTGGGGCGGTGACGACCGCGCCTTCTTCAACTTTGACCGTGCCGGGCACGACCAGCGACACAGCCGAGATGGAATCCGCATCCTGCTTCTGAAACTCGTGAACCGCAGTGACGATCGCGTCAACAATCGCACTCGCGTCTTTGACTTGCGGAGTGTTCTGTTTGAAACGAGCGTGAATTCGCCCTCTCCGATCAACTGTCGCCGCGCGCAGGTGCGTGCCGCCAAGATCAGCAGCGAAGATGAGACTACGTTTCTCGTTATCTTTCGCGATCATCACATCAATGCAAATGTTTCACGCAAAGACGCAAAGGGCACGCAAAGGCGCAAAGACTCACATTCTCCTTTGCGGTTTTTGCGTCCGGCTTTGCGCCTTTGCGTGAAAACCAGCGTAACGCTCCCACACAACCTTCGGCGTCTCCAAATTTCTTCCCATCTCAACATTCATCGCGAGCCGAATGAACTGGGCCATGGACCACGCGAGCGGTGTCGCTGAACCAGTACCCTCGCCGAAACGAAACGCGGGACTGTCCCAAACTTGCTCGGGGATCATCAAGCCATCGTTGGCGAATCGCGCGAGAGTGTCTAATCGTTTATGGGCACTGGGAATGTCGCCGGCGGCGATCTCGTACTCACCGCGTTCCCCGGTCAGCAACGTCCAGAGCCGCCCGACACCATTAACTCCATTGAAGTCGCCCCCGGTGCGCGTTTCACCATATGTATCGTTCGGATAGCGATACCATGCCTCACCCGCGGGCGTAGCAACCTTGATCACCTGATCGACGAGGGCGAGATGATCGCGAAGCCACTTGTCATCCGGCTTCTTTATTCCGAGACGCACAAACTCCAGAAATCCAGCATCGACTCCCGACGTCGGAGCGCGTTCGAAGTTCAGCTTCCAGTCGTCCGCAGTCTTGCGATACGTCGCCGCGGAGTCTGTGTCAGCATTGGCGGCGGCGATCTCAGCGGCACAGACAAGGCCCGCGATCTCCGCGGCGACCGTGGCGGGGAAGATTCCGGATCGTTCCTCCCAACGATCCTGATCCGTTTGTGGCCCATGCCGCACAATAAAATCGGCCGCAGGCTTTACCCCGTTGCGCCAGGTCTTCTCGTCGTTGCGCCCTAGTTGATACGCGAGCACGAGCGGCAGCGCGACCTGGTCCATTTGCAGTCCGTCGCTGGTCGGGCGGCCATCGACCCACGAATTTCGCGGAAAGCTGCCGTCAGGTTTTTGCTGGACGCGAAAGAGGTAGTCAAGCACGCGATTCGCCGTTGCGCGATCGCCGAGCGCGAGGAAGGCAGTTGCCACGTGATACAGATCGCGCGACCAGACCGCGTGATAACCGCTCATCGTCGCTTCGTCGGAATTTGGACCACCACCCCAGGGCACTGAGGGCGACGCGATTACAGCACCGCGAAACGTCTTATCTTCGAGCCCGCGCAGGACCATCGCCGCCATATTGAACTGGTGCTGATGACGCGCTTCGATGCGCGGGAGAGCGGCAACGTAGTTGGACCAACCCGCTTCGTACTCGCGGCGCACGGCTGTAAATCCTCGTGTGAGTGAACTGCGCGCCGCGTTCGTCGCCTCGGCGGTGTCGTGGCCGAAGCCGATAACGACGGTGCACCGAAATCTGACTCGCGGTTCTGAATCACAATTCGACAACAATATCGAATTACCCTTGTTTCTCGACGTCGGCTCAAACTCGGTGGACAAACGAAAAGGCGTGACACCGTCAAACTCCACGTCGATCAGCACGGAATTCTGCCGCGGATCGGTGACGTAGGTCTTCCTGATCGTGTAATGACCACTCTTCGCAGTGTTGACCTGGCGAAAAGTCAGCGAATCGGAATTCGGAAGTTCCAGATGGTGGACGGTATCGTTCGACTCAGTTTCCGTTCGATAATCGCCGCGCACTGTCAGTTGCAACGTCTTCACCTGCGGCGCGTCGATAGTCGGATAGAACACCTCGGTCATGATGCCGCCGGCCAACGTGAACCACACTTTTGACTCGAGCGTGGTCGACGTGCCGAAACCGTTCTTCGCCGCCGTGGGCCATTGCGCTAACGCTTTGAAATCCGCTCCCTTCCCGTTCTTAACTTTGAACTCCCAGGCGTTGAGTGAGACGTTAGCGCCTCCCACCGTCCCATTGAAAGGTCTATTTGAAAAATTAATCGCTACCCAAACTTCTTCTTCAGCCGCGTGCCGGGCGAACGAGACGATGCGCGACTCGTCTGAGTTACTGGTCCACTCGAGCGAGCCGCGTCTTAAAGCTTTACTCCGGCGGCGCAACGCCATGAGTTGCTTGTAAAACTTGCGAAACTCCGGTCGCCTCTCCTCGAACGTCCAGAAGATCGGCAACTTCTCAAACAACGCCGGCGCGCCCGACTCGGTCGTGTCGCCGATCTCCATGCCGTTGTAAAGCATCGGCACGCCATCGAGCGTGAACACCAAAGCCGAAGCAGCCAGTGCCGCGGGTTCACCAAAGCGAGCGATGGCACGGCGCTCGTCGTGGTTATCAGAGAAACGCATGTGCAACGCGCCCGCCGGCCACTCCTTCACTTCCTTTTCCCACTCTTCGCGCAAGCGCGAAGCAGGCGCACGACCTTGCAACACGTCGGTAAGTGCACTGTGCAGCGGCCATGAGTAATCGAGATCAAACGCTTTCACTTGCAACTCGGGTTTGTGTGCCTCGGCGAGCATCATGATGTCGGGTTTGACGTCTTCGAGTGCTAGCCGCGCACTTTCCCAGAAATCCGTCGGCACCTCACCGGCAACGTCACAACGAAAGCCGTCGAGATCAAACTCACGGAGCCAGTGTTTCAACATGTCTCGCATGTAGCTGCGCAGTTCTTGGTTGTCGTAGTTGAGCGCCGCGATGTCGTACCAGTCATACGGATAAGTGATGTTGCCCTTCGCGTCGTGTTTGTAAAACTCGGGATGCTTCATCAACACGCTATCCCACGACGTGTGATTCGCGACGATGTCGATGATCACCTTCATCCCGCGCGCATGTGCTTCGCGAATGAGTCGCTTCAGATCGTCAGCCGTGCCGTAGTCAGGATTGATCGCGTAGTAATCACGCACCGCATACGGACTCCCAATCGTTCCCTTCTTCTTTTCCTGCCCGATCGGATGGATCGGCATCAACCAAAGTATCGTGACACCGAGATCTTTGAGTTCATCAAGCCGCGCCGTGATCGCGTTGAGGTTTCCCTGCTGCGAAAACGCTCTCGGATAAATCTCGTAGATGACACCATCACGCACCCAATCGCGCACCGGCCGCGCCGGCTGCTGGGAAAGAGACGGCGCGCTTGCCGCGATTAGTAACGAAATACTAAGTAATAACGTGCGCAACAAGATCAACTCATTCCTTATCGATCAATCCCGTACTCGGAACGGGCTGTACAGACTCCGGCACCATTAGCGGTTCCTCGCGATCCGCCTCGATCACTGTTTCGGTTTTATCAACATCAGCAATTTCTTCAACCCGTGTCACGAGCAATGCTGCGAGTAACATGAAAGCGCCGCCGGCGAGCACAACGTAAAGCGGACTGCTTGGATTGTCAGGACCAAAAATTCCTCGAATCAGTGGTCCAAACGTCAAGGCCTGAGTGATCTCGGGAATCACGATGAAGAAATTGAAGACACCCATGTACACGCCCATGCGCGCCGCCGGCAGAGCACCGGACAAAATCGCGTACGGCATTGACAGGATCGAAGCCCAGGCGATACCTACCCCAACCATTGAAACCACGAGCATCCAGGGATTAGCGATCAAATAAACTGAAAGCAGTCCCAACGCGCCGCAGATCAGACAGATCGCATGCACCGTCTTTTTGCTGGTGGCAGCGGCGAGCCTGGGAAGCAGGAACGCCACCACGAAACAAGTGATGTTCATGAACGACATCGCAAAACCGCCCCATTCGACTCCGTGCGTATAAGCGTCTGACTGTGGATCGGTGGCGCCGAAAACGTGACGTGCAACCGCGGGCACGTAAAACAACCACATGCAAAAGAGACCGAGCCAGGTACAGATCTGTACCGGTGCGAGTTGTCGCATTGCGCGCGGCATCTCGCGCAAAGCTGTGAAGATCTCGGCTAAACCTGCCGCAAAACCCGCTTTTTCACGGCGCATCCGATTGAAAGCATCCATGTCTTCGGGTGGATACTCTTTCGTGGTGAAGATGGTCCAAAGCACGGCGAGAAGAAAAGCGACAGCCCCGATCTGAAAGGCGTACTTTATCGTTAGCGGAATACCGCTCTCCGTATTACCGGAAACCCCGAAGCGGCGAAACGCGAGTGGCAACCAGCCTGCAAGCGTGGCGCCCACGCCGATGAAAAACGACTGCATCACAAAGCCCGTAGTGCGCTGGCTCGTGTTGAGCTTATCGGCGACAAACGCACGAAACGGTTCCATGCTCACGTTGATGCTGGCATCGAGAATCCACAACAATCCGGCAGCCATCCAAAGACTCGACGAAGTCGGCATGAAGAAGAGCGCCACGCTCGCGAGAATCGCACCCACAAGAAAGTATGGACGACGACGACCGAGACGAGTCCACGTGCGGTCGCTCATCGAGCCGATAATCGGCTGCACGATCAAACCGGTGAGCGGTGCTGCCAGCCAAAGAATCGGCAGATGGTCCGGATTGGCGCCGAGCTTTTCGTAAATGCCGCTCATGTTGCCGAGCTGCAAACCCCAGCCGAATTGAATACCGAGGAATCCGAAACTCATGTTCCAGATCTGCCAGAAGCTCAAGCGTGGTTTGTTCATAGGTTACCTGTTCACCAAAATCACAACTGAACGCTTCGGGAGACTGACGCGTAACTTGCCGTCGCGAACCGTGGCGTCGCGAATGACGGCGAGACGATCGCGCAAGACCTCACCGTCGCTCAAACCTATACGCGCGACGTCAAATTCAACCTGAGCGGCGTTGTTGTCGTTGTTAAAGACGACTACGGCCACATGACTTCGAAGCGTTCGCGCATACGCATACTGCTGCTCGGCAACGTAGAGATTGACGAGCTCGCCAATTTGCAGTCGTGGGAGTTGATTTCGCAGCGTAGTGAGTCGTCGAATGAATTCAAAAAGCTCCTGCTCGTCTTTCGTGCGACCCGCGGCAGTGAAAGCATTTCGTTTGTCACCGGGAAAACCGCCGGGAAAATCGCCGCGTGTCGTCGGCTCGTCTCCTCCCTCCATCGCGATCTCGTCGCCGTAGTAGAGTTGCGGCACGCCGCGCGTCGTTAAGACAAATGCGTTCGCGAGTTTGAGACCGGCAAGGGTCGCGCCCCTCTCACTCATGAAGCGGCCGTCGTCATGACCACCGAGAAGTGTGACGAGCATCTCGGAGTTGGTGTAGAGATAGTCTTTGGCGAGCGTCTTCGGAATCTCGTCGATCGCTTTGCCTTCGGCGAACGCGTGTCTGATTGAGTAGAAGAGTGGGAAATCGAGTAACGAATCGAGTCCTGCTGTTTGAAAGAACGAGGTGTGGACCACGTCGCCGTCCTTCACCTCGCCCACCACTTTGAATTTCGGAAACTCGCGTTTGACCCTGCTGGTCCACTCGTCCCAGAACGTATTTGGCACGTACTGCCACGTGTCCATGCGTATGCCATCGAGACCCGTTACACCGATCCACCACAACGTGTTCTGGATCAGGTAACGAGCGACTTCCGGATCGTTCTGGTTGAGGTCAGGCAGAAAGTCGAGGAACCAGCCCTCCATCGTTTCGCGTTTCAACGACTCAACCGCGCGGGGATCGTGAAGCACCCACGTTTGAAATGAGTTCTTCAGGTGCTTTGCTTTGGTGCCGTTGAACCAGGTCGGCGTTGGCGGGTCGTCAACCCACGGATGGTATGGACCGGTGTGATTCATCACCTGGTCCTGGATGATCTTTATCCCGTTTCGATGTGCGGCGTCGACGAGTTCACGCAGCTTTGCAAGCGTGCCGAAGTGTTCTTCAACGGCATAGAAGTCCTGTGGGTTGTAGCCGTGAAAGCCGGTGCTTGGTTTGTCTTCCTTCAGTTCGATCTGATTGAGTCGATCGTAGTTGTCGTACCACGGCGTCAACCAGATCGCCGTGACGCCGAGATCTTTCAGATAAGGCAAATGGTCGATGACGCCCTGAAGATCGCCGCCATGATAGTAAAACTTGTTCTTCCGATCGTAGATGTCGCCGTTGTTTGAAGTGTCGCCGTCCGCAAACCGATCGATCATGATCAGATAGAGCACGTCCTCAGGCGAGAACCCCTGGAACCTTCCCGTGCGATTTAGTGGTCCAAGCACTTCGAACGGCGCGCGCGCATTGCCGCGTCGAGTAGTGACCGAGATCGATCGCTTACCTGCCGGCGCATTCGGAGAAATCGAGACGCCAACAAACAGATACCTACCCTGCTCATTGATCCGCGGTGGACCAACCACACGCAATCCTTCACCAACAACCTCCACGCGCGCACCCTGCAAATTCCGCCCGCGGATCATCACGCGTACCGGATTCAAAGAACTCTGCGTCCACCAGCTCGGCGGATCGACCTTCACGATCTCCGGCGCCTGCGCCGCAACAGTAAAAACCAGACACAGATTTAATAAGATCGGTTTTATCATCCGTGTCATCCGTGGCTAATTCTTCCGTAGAGTTTCGTCAGTTGCTTGAGTCGATCCGCCAACGCATCAGTCAACACACCCGCCTCATATCGCCATGCCCAGTTACCTTCCGTACTATTCGGCAGATTCATCCGCGCTTCCGTTCCGAGTCCCAGCAGATCCTGCAACGGCACGATCGCGGTGTTCGCCACTGATGCCAGCACGCCGCGAATGAAGTCCCAGTGGATTTCTTCACCACTTGTATTCAGGTAGTCGAGGCAGAACGTTCGCTCGCGTTCGATCTGTTCCGCGGTTCGTGTCGAACCCTCACCTGCCACACTCTGAAACCAACCGACAGTCGTGTCGTTATCATGCGTGCCGGTGTAAGCAACGACGTTCGGCACGTAGTTGTGCGGCAAGTCGATGTTCTTCGAGTCGCCGCCAAACCCAAACTGAAGAATGCGCATGCCGGGAAAACCAAACTCCTCGCGCAAAGCGACGACATCAGGAGTGATCACGCCGAGGTCTTCAGCGATGATCGGCAACTCACCGAGCGTCTTGCGAATTGCCGTGAACAATTCCCTGCCCGGCGCTTCGACCCACTGGCCACGTTCGGCAGTCTCGTCACCGCCGGGAATCTCCCAGCACGCCGCGAAGCCACGAAAATGATCGACGCGCGCGATATCAACTGTAGTGAGGGTCGCGCGCACGCGTTCGATCCACCACTTGAAGCCATCGGCGCGCATGCGTTCCCAGTTGTAAAGCGGATTGCCCCAGAGCTGTCCGGTGCTGCTGAAATAATCGGGCGGCACACCTGCGACGACGACGGGCGCGCCGTTTTTATCGAGCTTGAACTGTTCCGGGTTGGTCCAAACGTCGGCCGAATCATGGGCCACAAAGATCGGCAGATCGCCGACGACCTTAATGCCGCGCTCATTGGCGTAACTCTTCAGCGCGAACCATTGGCGGAAGAATAGAAACTGGTAAAACATATGTGCTTCAACTTCTTCTCGCAGTTGCTCGCGGACGCGTTCGAGCGCCGCCGGCGTGCGGCGAGTAAGCGCCTGTTCCCATTCGTTCCACGCCACACCGCCGTGCGCATCTTTCAACGCGCGAAAGAGCGCGTAGTCTTCGAGCCAGTTTGCGTGCTGTTGCGCAAAGGTTTCGAAAGCGCTGCGCAGAGTGGTGCTGGTGGTCTTCGTGTAACGCACGTAAGCGCGGCGCAGGAGTTGTTCTTTGAGCTGGTGCGCCGCGCCGAAATCGACTTTGCTGGTGATAACCGGTGACGGTGGAGCGGAGTCGAGCAATCCTTCCTTCACTAACAACTCCGGGCTGACGAGCAACGCGTTGCCGGCGAACGCGGAGTAACATGCATACGGCGAGTCGCCGTACCCGGTTGGACCAAGCGGCAACACTTGCCACAGGCTTTGTCCGGCAGTGACGAGGAAGTCGATGAACGCGTAGGCTTCCGGACCGAGATCGCCGATCGCGTACGGCCCGGGGAACGACGTCGGGTGCAGCAGGATGCCACTCAGTCTTTGTACAGGATCTTTCGTCATCTACTGAATACCGAACGCCATTGCCACCTGAGGTGGAAGGTTGAGTTTCGCTTCTCCATTGACAACGCGAGCGCTCGTCACTGGACCAATCAAGGTTTTAAACGTCACGCCATCCTTCAGGCCTATCGAACCAACCGGCACGCTAATTACTTTCGTTTTATTCTCGCGATTGAAGGCGACGAGAATCGTTTCCGTACCAAGCTGACGCGCGAACACGTAAGTCTCATCGTCAGAAAAAAGATCGATCAACTTGCCCGATCGCAACGCCGGATGCTCACGTCGCATAGCGATCCACGCACGAGTCCAGGCAAACATCAACTGCTCTTTCGCGTTGCGCCCGTCGGCCTTGAAGGCTGCAATCGGAAAATCGCGACGATTATCAGGATCCTCTTTTCCTTCCATCGCGATCTCTTCACCCGCGTAAAGCTGCGGGATGCCGCGCACGCTCAACACGAACGCGGCGTGCATCATCGCGCCCGCAGTGGTCGCACCTGCGAGCGACATGAACCGCGTGGTGTCGTGATTATTCGCAAGCACAGTGACCTTGGACGGGTCGGGATAAAGCGCGTCGTACTTCAACTGGTGCGGCAGAAAACGCATTGGCGCCTTGTTCGTAAACACCAACAGCGACGCATTCCACAACGCAAAATCAAAAACAGAATCGAGCTTCGTATCCACCCCATCCCAGCTTGTATGACCGCCGATGAAGAACGCCGTGTGCGCCGCGTCGCGCTCAAACACTTCGCCAACCATCCACAGCTTCGGATACTGCCGGTGCAACGCGTCCGACAGATCACGAATAAACTCACGCGGCATGTACTGGATCGTGTCCTGCCGAATACCGTCGATGCCGGTCACCCCAACCCACCACAACGCATTCTGAATCTCGTAACGCGCGACTTCCGGCTCTTCCTGGTTCATGTCAGGAAGATCGTCGCTGAACCAACCGTCGAGGGTGTTGCGGAAGTCGATCTGATTCGAGTGCGGCGATAACAGCGTGCTGTTGCGAAACTTGTTGAGCTGATGTGCGGCGAGTGTACCGTGGAACCAGGTACTGAGCGGCGGATCTTTAACCCACGGATGCTGCGACCCGACATGATTCGCAACCTGGTCCTGAATGATCTTGATACCCATCGCGTGCGCTTTTTGGACCAGCTCGCGCAAGGTTGCGAGATCACCGAAACGATCTTCAACAGCGTAATAGTCGATCGCGTGATAACCGTGATAGTAGGTGTTTGGGCACCACGGCTTGTCGCAGCGGTTCACGCCGTTCCAGTTGTCGTACCAGGGCGTTAGCCAGAGCGCCGTGACGCCGAGATCTTTTAAGTAACGCAACTGGCTGATCACTCCGCGCAGATCGCCGCCGTGAAATCCGCGCGGGTTGTTACGATCGTTGGCTTCAGGTGATGAGTCTTTGGGAGCGTTGTTGGTTGAATCGCCGTCAACGAAGCGATCGGTCATGATCAGGTAGATCACGTCGTCAGTCGTGATGCCCTGGAAATTGGTTCGCGGATCGAGAGGCGCTTCGAGACTGAACGGAATCCTCGTGCTCCCACTCGCACTCTCAACAAGCAGCGGATACGTGCCCGGAGGTAGTGAAGGGCTGATCTCAACGTTCGCGAAAAGATACGAACCTTTTTCGTTGACTGAGACTTCGGACACGCGCAGCCCAGGATTCGAAGAACGTACGTTCGCGCCGCTGAGATTCGTTCCACGAACGAGCAGACGAACCGGATTGATCGTGTGCCCCGCCCACCACGATGGCGGATCGACTTTCGTTACTGAGGGGGTCTGGCCAAGCGCAGGAGCGAAACACAGAAGGATGAACCCCAGCAACTCAAATTTACGTTTCGTTTGCAAAGTGTTTGTCTGGTTTCACGCAAAGGCGCGAAGAAGGACGCAAAGACGCAAAGAAAGATCCTCTTTGCGGCCTTAGCGTCTTCCTTTGCGCCCTTGCGTGAAAAGATCTCAATTGCCGGGCGTGCGCGGTTTGGTGCTGTCACCCGAAGCCGCAGTCGGTAACGGCGGCAAACTCTCACCATCCTTCAATTGCACGCCCATCGGCGTTGCTTCGTGCCGGTTACCTTCGTCCAACCTCTTAAACTCCGCGAGCTCGCGGTCCGCCTCATCCTTCTTCTTCAACCGCGAGTACGCCAGAAAAAGCTGGTAATGCACCCCTGGATCTTTTGCGTTCAACTCAACTCCACACCTCAGCAGCGGCACTGCTTCTTCGTATCGCCTCAACTTCACCAGCAACCGCCCGAGATCGTGATACGAAGGAAACATTTTCGGATCGAGCTCGATAGCGCGTCTCAACAAACGTTCCGCCTCAACGTTCTCACCACGCTGGCTCGCGATGTAACCGAGATTCGCAAGCGCATCGGGATTATCCGGCTGCAACTTCAACGCCTGCTGAAACGCTGTCACCGCCTGGTCATACTGCCCTTCAGCGCGCGCCGCGTAACCGAGCAGAAAATAGAGGTTCGCGTTGTCGGGATAACGCTCGAGCGCCTTCGTGAACACTTCACGCGCGCGTTCATAACGCTGCCCACGAACATTCGCGACACCAAGCCGCAGGAAATAGACCAGCCCGCCCTGCGACTGTTCGAGCGCCTTTTCATAGAACGGAATCGACTTCTCGGCGAGCTGCTTCTTCAACAACTCTTCACCGATCATAAAGTTGACTTCCGGAAACCTCGTCCGCAGTTCGAGCGCTTTGGTAAAATGCGTCAACGCCGCTTTGGTGTCACCCTGTGCGGACGCGATCAAGCCGAGGCGATAGTAAGGCTCAGCTTCGCCGGGTTTCAGCGACGATGCGGCGGACATCGCCTGTTGCGCTTCAGCTAATCGATCCAGGTTGTAGAGCGATAGTCCCAGGTTATAGAGCACCTCGTAAGTTTGCGGCCGCAGTTCGTTGGTGCGTTGAAACAAGCGCACCGCTTCGGCGTACTTCTGCGCCTGCGCCAATCGTAACCCAAGCGTAAAAAGCATTCTCGGATCCCGGCCGGCGGCTTTTTCCAACAGCGGGACCGCGCGATCATAGTCTCCGCGGGCCGCGTACAGCGCACCGAGGTTGAAGATTGCTCCTTCGTGTTTGGGATCGATCCGGAGCACCTCTTCAAACTTCGCGATCGCCTCGGCACTACGATTAGTGCGCGCCAACAAGACACCGAAGTTTGACAACGCACTCACCAGCTTTGGCTGCAAACGCAACGCCGCGCCATACTCTTTTTCAGCGTCAGCAGTTAGACCACGCTGATCGAGAATCACACCTAACAAGCTGTGCGCTTCGGCACTGCGCGGATGTGCAGTGAGAATCTTTCGCGTTGCTGTTTCGGCTTCGTCGAGACGACCAGCCTGCACGAGCGCACCTGCCTCGCTCAACAGCGTATCGATATTCCCCGATGGACGTTGCTGCGCACCCAAGGCAGTGAGCGCCAGCGAAACCACAAGAAGACAGCGAAGTAAAACCATGCCGTAATTCCTCTGCGGCTCTCTGCGTACCTCTGCGGTCTCTGCGTTTTGAATAACCC
>JBKPJP010000191.1:0-12413 GCA_046730735.1 Acidobacteriota bacterium
TTAAAGTCTTCGATCGTAATGATGCGTTCCTTTATCTTTCCTTGCGCGAGTAAGTGATTCCGAAATACGCCGGGCAGCAAACCGCATTCGACCGGCGGCGTGAAGAGCTCGCCGTCAATCGGGATGACGACATTCGCTACGCTTGATTCTGTCACCTCACCGCTTTCGTTCCAGAAAATAAGGTCATCACCGCCGCGTCGCCGCGTGGTTTTATGAAATAGAAAACGATCCGACGAATCGACTGACTCCGGCGCGAGTCCCACAGTTTTCAAATTGGGCAATAACTCGACTGGCGTAATCTGTGTTTCGATTCGACCATCTTTCCACAACATGAGCCGCACCTTGACTGATCCCCGCGAATTCTCAGTAGCAATCCGTCCCAAATCCGCGTTAATCCGTGTTCCCGGAAACTTAAATCCAAAGTACTCCGCCGAATTTCCAAGCCGCTCGAGATGCTCCGCAAGCAGAAAATACTCACCCTCCTCCAGCAGTATCGACTCAAACAACTGAAACTCCACCGCCGGACTTTGCAGGAACCGGCTCTTCACCAGACACTCCTCATACTCACGCTCTGCCGTAGAATCGATCGTCACTCCACCACCAACTCCAAAGGTCGCCTGCTTCGATTGAGTATCGATAACAACCGTGCGAATCGCGACGTTAAAAACACAATCACCGCCCGGCTTGAGCAATCCGATCGTTCCCGTGTAAGCGCCGCGCGGGAAACGTTCCAGCTCGCGAATGATCTGCATCGTGCGAATCTTCGGCGCGCCCGTGATCGAGCCGCAGGGAAACAACGCCGTCATCAAATCCGCGAGGCTAGTCCCGGCTTTCAAAGTCGATTCGACAGTCGAAGTCATCTGCCAAATAGTCTCGAACCGCTCGAGTTCAAACAACGACGACACGTGAACCGTTCCCGGAACGGAGACCTTGCCGAGATCGTTACGCAGCAGATCGACGATCATTACGTTCTCGGCGCGATCTTTCGTCGATTGCCTCAGCCAGTTGGCCAACTCCTCATCTTCCGCAGTCCAACGCCCGCGTCGCACCGTGCCTTTCATCGGCTTCGTTACGACGCGATCACCGTGACGCTCGAAGAAAAGCTCGGGAGACAAACTCAACACCTTAAAACGTCCCAGATCGATATAAGCCGAATACTCCGCGCCCTGTGCTTCGCGGAGTGTGCGGTACCACGCGTACGAGTCGCCATTGAATGAAGCAGTTAACGGAAATGAATAGTTGACCTGGTAAGTGTCGCCGGCAGCGATCAACTCTTTGATTCGAGTTACAGCATCGTCGTATTCATCTCGACTCACATGCGGCGCCCACGAGTTCGAAGCAAGACGCGAATCGTGCTTCGCAAGATCCGTTGCGGTCGTGAAAGCCGCTGCCCACGCAAGCGGAAAATCAGACGTCTCGTGCACTGCCAACACGGAATCGAATGCAGGCGCCGCTTCGTAGCTGAGCATCACTGCGACGTACGCACCTGCCTTTGCTTCTCGTTCGGCGAAGTCGAGCACGGGTAAGACTTCGGTGAGTTGAGTCGCAAAGCTCTCACGCGCCGGAGAAACAAATTCTGATGAGCCGAACACAAAACTGGGCATCGTGCGTGAGTCTAACAGACATCAGCCAATCTTATCGAAAGGATAAAAATCTTTAGCTACCATTATTCTTAAAACAATCTATAATCCGTCCGAATTTTCGTAGCTCAACCCTTCTTCAACCGAGGACAACATGAGGAAACCCATTCTTGCGTTTCTGTTCTTAGCGTTTTGTCTAGTTGCGGCTGCACACGGACAGGGAACCACGTCTCGTGTAACGGGGACAGTCCAGGATGCCAATGGCGCTTCAGTTCCCGGCGCTATGGTGACTCTGACGAATGAAGCGACCGGAGTTTCATTCACGACTGAGACCAGCGATAGCGGCACTTACGCTTTCGATCTGGTCCAGGTCGGAAACTACAGCATCTCGATCGAGAAGCAAGGGTTCAAAAAATTCATCAGCAAGGGGACACCGGTCAATGTCAACCAGCCGGCCACCGTCAACGCAACGCTGGAAACCGGCGTCGTGTCTGAAACAGTGACCGTGCAAGCCGGCGCCGAACAAGTGCAGACGAGCACTTCGGGAAACATTGGCAGCACGATCGAACAGCACACTCTCGAGAGCCTGCCGATCGTCGGCACGCGCGGCCGCAATCCACTCGACCTGCTGAACTTCCAACCGGGCGTAGTGTTCGGCGGCAACACCGGCGGCGCCGTTAACGTCAACGGCTCGCGCGATCGCGCTTTCAATTTCACGCTCGACGGTATCGACATCAACGAGTCGACCGCGGGTGGATCAAACTTTACGCCATTGCGTCCGAACCCTGATTCGGTTCAGGAGTTTCAGGTGGTGACGAGCAACTTCACCGCCGAGCTCGGTCGCAGCAGTGGCGCGCAGGTAACACTCGTCACAAAATCCGGCTCAAACGATTTTCATGGCAACCTGTTCGAGTACTACCGCACACCGCGACTCGATGCGAAGAGTTATCCGGTCACGATTGCCGGCCTGCCCAAGGATCAGTTTGTGCAGCACATCTTCGGCGGCAGTCTTGGTGGTCCACTTTACAATCCCGGTTTTGGTGAAGGCACCAAAGGCGGTTGGATGAGAGACAAGGCTTTCTTCTTCGTCAACCTGCAATTGCTGCGCGCCTACGACACCGCGCTTGTTACACGCACCGTCTACACGCAAACCGCGCGACAGGGATTGTTCCGTTACGTTGTCGGCAGAGCGAATGCGCCCGCAGGCACGACAACTGCCGCAGTGAATGCCAGTGGCGGCGCGGTCCTGCCCGCCTGCAATGGCTCAAACTCGCCCTGCATCTCGTCGTACAACATCGCCACCAACCCGACCGGAGTCGGAATCGATCCGACGCTCGCCGGGTTCATCAACGCAATGCCGCTGCCGAATAATTTCACGGTCGGTGATGGCCTGAACACGGCCGGATTCAACTTCGCTTCACCGCAGCACGAGAAGCAGTACGACTTCGTCAGCAAGTTTGACTTCAACCTGCGCGACAATAGTTTGATCTATGTTCGTTACGCGCAGGGCAGCCAGAGCAGCTTTGGTGATTCAGCAAATGGCGGCCGCCCGATCTTTCCGGGTTCACCGAACTTTGTCGACACTGGCCGCACGCCGAAGAATCTCGCGGTTAACTGGCGCTGGTCACCCACCTCAAACCTGACAAACGAAGCCATCTTCGGTTTGAGCAAGTTTTTCTTTACCTTCGCAACTCCGTTCCCGGATCCGAACCTGCCGTTCGCTTTCGTTAACATCGCTACCGAGAACACAAACTTCTCTTACAACGCGCGTGGCGTTCGCACACTTCAGTTCATCGACAACGCGACCCTCGTTCGGGGTTCGCACACGCTCAAGGGCGGCATCAACTTCCGTTTCAACAAGCATCGTGACGATCGTTCCAACGTGGCCGGTTCCGCGATCGAACCGATTGTTGGTTTCAGCGGCGTCGCAGGTTTCGGGGCCTTCAACCTGCCGGCGTCGGGAAACACGGGCATCAATACCAACGACCTGACGCGGTTGCAAAACACGATCGTCGACGAGCTCGGCAAGATCGGAACCGTCTCCCGCGCGTTTGTTTTGGATCCGAGTAACCCGTCGACCTTCGCGCCCGCCGGTACGCGCTGGCTGAACGAAGCCAACTACACTGAACTCGATTTTTACTTCCAGGATAACTGGCGCGTCAGATCAAACCTGGTGCTCGATCTTGGTGTGCGTTGGGAAGCAAAGCTGACCCCACGCGTTAATGGACGGCCGATTCTTATCCCGAATCAACCAGTGAAGCTGGGCGCGCCTCCTTCGAACACTTTGAAGTGGGTCGAAGGCGATCTGTTTGATAGCGACTTCAGCAAGATCCTACCGTCCGTCGGCTTTGCGTGGGACCCGTTCCAGAGTGGCAAGACCTCGATTCGTGGCAACTACCGGATTGCGTCAGACAGGATCGCGACATTCCTGTTTGGCTCTTCCATCTTTCAAAGCACGCCGGGAAATAACGTAGCCGCTACAAATTCAAATTTCGGCGCGAACGGCGGCTTGTTTCGAGACCTTGGACCAGTCATCGCATCATTGGTGCCGACCTCGACTCCGGATGCATTGCGCCAACCGGTCTCATTCAGTACTGCGTCAACCAGCGTGATGGATCCGGATCTGCAATTCCCACAGGTGCATGAATGGTCGTTGAGTGTGCAGCGTGAGATTGGAAACAACGTTGTCGAAGTGAACTACATCGGCAAGCACGCGGTCCATCTGCTCGGTGGTTACAACGTCAACCAGGTAAATATATTTGCATCGGTTCCGGGTCTGAGTGAAGCCAACTTCCTCGACGCGTTCAACAAGATCAGGGCCAGCTCTTCTTACAACAGCCCGTTGATCAACTTGCTCATGTCAGGCAATGCGGCGAATAACGGCGGCACCGCTCGGTTCCGCACTCTGAACACCACGAACATCACGCAGGGAAGTGTCGCCGCCGCCGCGCTCGTGGTCTCGCAGAAGACCTGTGTTGCCGCGGACGTCACCGCGGGCATCTGTACGAATGCTCAACTCAATCGCCGGCTGCTTGATTTGAACGGCTTCCCGTTCCTGTTGCAACCGTTTCCGCAGTTCACCGGCGGCTTGAACGTGTTTGATAGCAGCGACTACTCAAACTACGGCGGCCTTCAGTTCATCTTCAAGCGTCGCATCCGGTCCGGCCTGGGATTCCAGTTTGGTTACACGCTATCGAAGTCAAAAGACAATCGCTCGTGGGATCCGTCACTAAGCACGGTGTCGACCGGATCAGTTCAATCGGCTTCGAGCACTCCGTTTGACCTCCGCGATCGTAATTTGAACTACACGTGGTCCGACTTCGATCGGCGTCACGTGTTTCAGGGCACTTACACTTACGAGTTGCCGTTCGGCAAAGGCCGCAGGTTCCTGAGCGGGATGCCGTCAGTCGTGAATTATGTCGTCGGTGGTTGGGAGACGGCGGGCACGGTTCTTTGGGCGTCCGGCAGGCCGTTCACCGTGTACTCAGGTATCAATGGCGTGAGTAACGTGGTCCAATCGACTGCTGATTGCAATGGTTGTACTCGCAACAGTGGCAGCCTTGTGTTGGAGAGTGGTCGCAACTTCTGGTTCGATGCGAACACTCGCAGCCAGTTCTCAGCGCCGGCGCCGGGCTCGATTGGAAATACGGGGCGTAATTTCTTCCTCGCTCCGACCTACTTCCAATGGGATGCGTCGCTTTCGAAGCAGTTCAGAATCACGGAAAAGGTGAGTTTCCATTTCCGCGTGGATGCGCGCAACGTTTTGAACAACCCGGCATTCGATAACCCGACCGCGGTGATCACCTCGAGCATCTTCGGTCGCATCAACGACAGCGTCACGAACAACGCGCGCCGCATTCAACTCTCCGGCAAGATCAGCTTCTAGCGCCTTAGGCGCGAATATAAAGGCCAAGGGCAAGTAGCGCCGAAGGCGCGAAATATGAAAGCCAGGGGCAAGTCCCGACTTTGTCGGGACGTCGCCCCTGGAGCAATTTAAAGAGATCTGATGCAGCCCTGAAGGGGCGTAATACTATTTCGGCCTTTCAGGCCTTGTCCTTGCTTTGATGTATTTGACCAGGGGCGACGCGCTTCGCGCTTGCCCCTGGCTTTCATATTTCGCGCCTTCGGCGCTACTTGCCCCTGGCTTTTATATTCGCGCCCTCGGCGCTTCAAAGCGCTAAAACTGGAACTTCAACGCAAACTGAATCACCCTTGCCGCTTCACCCGTCTGCACGATCGTCTGTGTTGACGGTGGCGCTACCGCCGCACAACACGCCGATGCGAACACGCTCGACCGAATGCTGGGCGAGCCTGTTGATGCGTCGCGCGGGTTGTCGAAGTTTGTGTGGTTGAATGCATTGAACATTTCGGTGCGGAATTGAATCCTCACGCCCTCGCTGATCGCAAACGTCTTGATAAACCCAAAGTCGACATTCCAATAACTGGGCGCAACAAAGATGTTCCGGCCCGCTCCGTTCTGTCCCGGCGCGGGAATGCAAAACGGCTGCGAAAGATCGACGCCACACGTCAGCGGGTTCACCGGCTTGAACAAAACCGGACCAGCAAGCGGCGAGTTTGGCAGCTCCTGTAGTTCCGCTTTCACCGGACCCTGAACGCCTGCTCGTCCTTCGTGACTGCCGTTCGAGGTAAACGCTCCGCTGCGCACAGCGAACGGCTCACCCGACATGTGCGTGTAGATCGTGTTGATGGTCCAACCGCCGAACACCTGGTTAACAATTCCCGATGCGTTGCTCAGGAATCGTCGACCTTTGCCGACCGGCACTTCCCACGCCGACGCGCCCGTGAAAACGTGCGTGCGATCGAAGTCCGATCGCGCGCGTTCTTCGCGGAAGTCGCGAATGTCTGTCGGCGTACGCGAGTTGGTGGTCGATAAACCCCCGCCGGACGACGCGCCGACCGGATCGACGGATTGATTGTCGATCGACTTACCGAACGTGTACGCCATACTCAATCCGAGTCCGCTGCTAAAACGTCGTCGCAAAGTGAACTGCGCTGCGTGGTAGTTTGAGTCGCCACTGTTATCGAGATAAGTGATCAACGCAAACTGTTGATTCGGTCGCAGCTTGAGTCCGAGCGTGTTGTCTTCGATGCGTCGTGCGAAGCTGCCGGCGCCGTTGATGTCCAGCTCGCTGGTCGTTGTCGATGAGTTGAGAAAGTTCGTAGCCGCGGTTGCGCTTAGTCCACCCTGCGTTTGCAGTTGTGACAATAACGGCGGGGCAACGCCGGTGACTCCGGCCGGACAGCCGGTTCCTGTCGGCGTGCAACCCTTGGCGCGGTTCTGCTGCATGATTAGAAACGACGGCAGGATCTTGTCCGGGTTGACCTGGTTGATGTCGTAGGCCATGAACAGATGTTCGCCACGACGCCCGATGTACGCAGCCTGGCCCACCAACCCCCACGGCAATTCGCGCTGGATGCCGAAGTTCCACTCGTGAACGGTGGGCAACTTCATCTGGGGCGCGAAGACTGTAATCGGTGGAGAGTTGGTTCGTAGCTGTTGTGGCGGCGTGAAGAAAGACGACGGTTTGACGGAGGGTGCGGGCAGCAACGTCGGAAATCCACCGGCCACTGTCTTGTTGACATCCGGTGAATCCACGCAGCCTTTAGTTATCGGCGCAAAAGTTCCCAGCGTCGATGAGTACGAAGCCGTGCAGCTCTGCACGAGGCCGGGAATCCTGCCGGCGGCCGCGGTCACCTGGAACGAGGAAATGGTATCGAACGCGATGCCATAACCGAGTCGAATCACGCTCTTGCCGTTTTCTCCGAAGAGACTGCGCATAAACCCCGACTTGAAGTCCGGACTGTAAGCGAGACCGAAGCGTGGTCCAATGGCCCACGTGAAGTCGCCTTCGTACCAGTGTTTCGCGGGAACGAAAGTCACCGCGCCCGGGTCATCTACCTTCGGAGTCGCCGGCAGAGGAGTGCCTGCGATCGGCGTGGCGGCGACAAAAACGTTCTGGTTCGGCGAGGTATTGCCTGGCGGATTGATTTCCCAACGCGCGCCGTAGTTAAGAGTCAGGTTTGGCCGCACCTTCCACTCATCCTGAAAGAAGAAGTTGTATTGATCGAGATTGTGCTTTTCGGCATACAGCGTAACGTTATCGCCTGTCTTGAACGGCAGGAAAACATCATCCTTCAGGTTCGCGATGAAAACCTGATTGATGGAAGCCGGTAAACCGTAGAGGTTGTTTATCAGGCTGCCGAGAAGTGCCTGGTCGGTTGAGTTGATGCCGGCGCTCGGAACTGAGAAGCCGGAGTTCCCGAAGGAACTGCCGCTGGCTGTTTTGAACGCCGGACGCGTGGTGGCGGAGAAAGTCACCGAGGGGGTGACGTTGATACCGCCGGGCTGACCGCGCTGGTCCACGTGGCGATAGAAACGGAAGTTCAAGCCCACGCGAAACACGTGAGCGCCATTGACGATGCTCAAGTTGTCGAGCACTTGCGGCGTAGATACCCAGCGCGCGGTGCGCGGCGTGTTGATGTACGGCTCACTCAGGGTGTTAAAGTCGTAGGGCGGCACATCCGGCCACGCCGGATTGGCCTCACCTTGCGTGAACAGAAAACCAAAACGACCGTATCCGGCAGTGAATTCATTCACAACTCGCGGCGAGAGCACTTTTCGCCAACCGATAGCGAGGTTGGTAGTACGACGAAACACTTCGCCCTGTGGTGGATTGTCAGGAAAGACCTGCGGCCTGCCGTTTAGCGGATCGCCTTTGAGAGTGTTGTAGTCAGACCACAGGTAACGAGCGAAGATGCTGTTGTTCTCGTTGAAGTTGTGGTCCACGCGCCCGCTGATTGCCGGCCCTCTGATTGCGGTGGGCGGATTCCAGAGGAATGTCGCGGTGTTTAGACCATCACCAGCCGCGGCGAAGTTAATTGGCAACGGATGCGCTGGGAGTAGTCCCGCGACTACGCTATCGATTGGCCTGCCGGCGGTGTTGTTAAGCGGATCTTTGATGTTGTAGGTGCGAACGCACCGCAGCGATGTTTGTGTTGCACAAAGCGGAACAAGCAACGCTCCCGTGCTTGGGTTTACGAGGAGCGTCGAGTTGCGCGTGATCGTGGTAGTGCCGATGACGTGTGGATTCGCCGGATCGGGCACGAAGAAACGAAAGATGCCGTTGCGTGCTTCGTTAGTGTAGACAACCGGGAAGCCGAAGGTCTGATCGATCGGCTGCGTGAAGTCGATGCGGTTGTACTGGTAACTGCCGAAGAAGAAAGTCTTGTCCTTCTTGATTGGCCCACCCATTTCAAAACCAAACTGGCCCAGTCTGATTAATGGTTTGGGAGCACGGTTGGCATTTGCATACCACTCGTTTGCATTCAACGCCTCGTTACGCAGGAAATAGAAGCCGGTACCGTGAAAGTCGCTGGTGCCGCTGCGCGTGGCGATTGAGATCGAGGCGCCACTGTTTCTACCTTCTTCCGCAGTCGCATTATTTGTAGTGACTTTAAACTCCTGCACGTTGTCAGGATTGATGCGATAAAGATTTGAGACGGGATTGGGAACGCTCGACTCGTTTGCCTCGATGCCGTCGATCGTGACGTTGTAGGCGCGATCGCGTGAACCATTCACGTGCACACCTGAGCCGGCGCCTCCGAAAGATCGCTGAACCACTCCCGGTTCGAGGAGGAGCAGCGTCAGTGGATTGCGACCGTTGAGCGGCAATGTTTCGATGGCTTTTTGTTCGACTACATTTCCTAACGTGGCGTTTGCTGTTTGCAACTGCTCCGGTCCACCCTGGACCGTAACCACTTCAGACAATTGTCCGACCTCGAGGACGACGTCGACGGTCAATGGATTATTAACCTCGAGATGGTTACCGGTCTTGATGAACTTCTTAAATCCGTTCTGTTCGACGGTAACTGAGTAGTTGCCGACTGGAAGCGCTTCGAAAGCGTAAACGCCTGCTTCCGTCGTGGTCTGTGTTTGTGAAACTCCTGTGGCCTCGTTAGTGATTGTGACGCTGGCGCCTGGGACAGATGCCTGCTTGGAATCAACGACGCGGCCTGTGATTCGAGAGGTGCTGGTTTGTGCGAGTACGGTACCGGCAGCGATCAAAGTAAATACGAGTAGTAGGGTGCAACGCATGGAGAGACCTCCTTTTGTGTTTGAAGCCGGGAAGGAAAACTCTTGCCGGCGCGTGGGAGGAGTCGATTAGGGAAGTCACGCCTGAGCGCCGGAAACGAGAGTTAGTTTGCGATGGCGGCAGTATACGCTCACGTAGTTTTTCGTCAAGGTTTTCTCTGCGTTACTCTGCGTATCTCTGCGGTCTCTGCGTTAATGAGTTTTTTAAACGCAGACGCCGCAGAGGTACGCAGAGGGCCGCAGAGAAGATATCAACGATTCTTATCAAACAGATAAGAACATTTAGCTATTATTATTCCAGCCTGAGGCCTATAATTCGGCTCTTCGATCAAGCAATCTAATAAACGCGCGGTCTAACTATAAGAATGAGAGACGCCGTATTTGTGGTGTTAATCGCACTGGTGAGCGGCTGTTTGCTGTTTGCGCGTCTCCCGGTTGACGCGCGTACGCCTGCTTACGATCTGCTCATCACTAACGCGCGTGTCGTCGACGGCAGCGGCAATCCATGGTTTCGTGCTGACGTTGCCGTCAAGGACGGTCGGATCGCGCGCATTGGTCGTCTCAGCGCAGAGACAGCGACCAGGACCATTGACGCGCACGGTCGAATTCTTGCTCCCGGCTTTATCGATGTTCACACGCACGTTGAGTCGATCTATAGCCTGCCGGCGGCTGAAAACTTCGTGCGCATGGGTGTGACCACGCTCGTCACCGGCAACTGCGGCACTTCAACCACAGACGTCGCGGAGTTTCTCGGCCGTATCAAAGACAAGCCACTCGCAGTCAATCTCGCCACGCTCATCGCACACGGCTCCGTTCGTCGGCGTGTGATGGGCCTCGGAGATCGCGCGCCCACTCCCGAAGAGTTGAAACAGATGGAAGGCGTTGTCGAGCAGGGCATGAAGGACGGCGCGGTGGGACTCTCGACTGGATTGATCTACGTTCCCGGAACTTACGCGAAGACGGATGAGATAGTCGCGCTTGCGCGTGTTGCCGCGAGGTACGGTGGGCTATATGCGACGCACATGCGCAACGAAGGCGATAAAGTCGCCGACGCGATTCGCGAGAGTATCCAAATCGGCGAGCAGGCGGGACTGCCCGTCGAAATCTCACACTTCAAGATCAGCAACAAGAAACTCTGGGGCCAGAGCCCGATGACTCTGGGCATCGTGCGTGATGCTCGTGCGCGCGGGCTTTCGGTAACCGTGGATCAGTATGCGTACACCGCGAGTTCAACGTCGCTAGACTCGCGTCTACCGTCGTGGCTGCGAGCCGGTGGTCTCGACGAAGCAAAGAAACGACTCGCCGACAAAGCCACACGCGAGCGCGCAATCAACGACACGAAAGAAGCGTTGAAGAAAAGCGGTTTCAAAGACTACTCGTTTGCAGTTGTTGCTTCCTACGACGTGGACAAGTCCTTCAACGGCAAATCGATTGCGGAGATCACGAAGCAGGTAAAAGGAAAGTCGGACGTCACCAGCCAGATCGAGCAGATGCTCGAGATGTACGAAGCCGGCGGCGCCGGAATGATCTATCACGGCATGGACGAAGCGGACGTGAAACGAATCATGCAGGAGCCGTTCACCATGATCGCGTCCGACAGTGGCGTGCGCCAGGTTGACGAGAGCGTGCCGCACCCGCGTGGTTACGGCAACAACGCGCGCGTGCTCGGACGTTACGTGCGTGAGTTGAAATTGATCTCGCTGGAAGACGCGATCAGGAAGATGACGTCGCTGCCGGCGCAGACGTTTGGCTTTCGCGATCGGGGTTTGATTCGGGAAGGCTTCGCGGCGGATCTGGTGATTTTCGACGAGAACACGATCCTCGATCAGGCGACGTTCGATAAGCCGCACCAGTTTCCGGTAGGCATCAGTTTTGTAATCGTGAATGGCGCGCCGGTGTTCGAAAACAATCAAATGACCGCCGCCCGATCCGGTGTTGCTCTTCGTGGTCCAGGTTACGTGTCTGTCGTCTCGCTCAATGTGCGGAAAACCAATCCTTATCAACCCGAAGAGGAGGAACCTCATGCCCCGACGTTAAAAACAATCGCCGCTTTGTGTTAGCAGTTCTATTTTGCGCCGTTGCGCTTCTCTGCTTACCCTCGCTCAGCGAAGCACAGACCGTCACCGGAACTTTGCAGGGCACCGTGAGCGACTCCAAAGGCGCGGTTGTTCCCGGAGCTGATGTAGTGATCCGCAACATGGAGACAGGGCAGGAGCGCACTTTGAGAACCAACGGCGAAGGAGTGTACCTAGCGACGTTTCTTCCGCTCGGACGTTACAGCGTGACTGCGTCAGGACCCGGGTTCAGTAAGGTCGCGCAAGAGAACATAGAGGTCACTCTCAATCAAACCCTCGTGGTCAACTTCACTTTGAATCCAAGTTCGGTTACTGAAGCCGTTGTCGTCACTTCAGATGCTGCGCCAATCAACACCACGAACGCGGAGATCAAAGGATCACTCAACGCACAGGAAATACTCGAAAAGCCAACGCTCAATCAGGGCAACTTTCTAACTCTAGCTGAGACGTTTACCGGGTTTCAGGAAAATCCAACCTCCGGTCAGAACAACCCCACCGCATCCTCGGGATCTTCGATTAACTTCAACGGCACCGGCACACGCGGAGCGACATTCCAGATCAATGGCGTCAACAACGACGACTCTTCAGAAAATCAAAACCGGCAGGGCGCATCGCTTTCGACGATCAAAGAGTTTCAAGTCATCA